>CAYHUV010000128.1:0-1512 GCA_964359695.1 Candidatus Woesearchaeota archaeon | reverse complement strand
AGGAGGATCTATTTTTGTATCACCCTTCTTGGTTACATTTAAATAACAAGAGATTTCAGCTTCGTAAACACTTGATGAGGGAACGCTATAATATTCAATATCATAAAGAATATCAAAACTTTGCCCTTCTGGTATAGTCTCTCCAGTAATCGATCTAAAATCAACCAAGTCAATTCCTTTTTTAGTACTAGAACTATTGGTATTTGTAGAAAAATAATCTCCAGACCCAAAAGAAAAAACACTTGCAGTAAGATCACTAAGAGGATCAAAGGTATATTTTTTTATGTTTGCAAAAAACTCTTGTACTGCTCTTTGTCCTGTTTCTGAATTCAAATATCCATATAAGAACACGCCTACAATAAGAAGGATAAAAATTAATATAGCAATCATTAAACCATTTCTTCCAGTGCTTCGTGCTCCTCCTTCTCCACCATGCCTAAAACTTCCACCGCTACTTGTACTCCCGGAAGAAAGAACTTGGCCTCTTTTTTCAAAAGAAATATCTCTCATAATTTCCTTTCTTGCACTCGAACGAAACCACCCCATACAAAAGAGATAACTTTATCAATATTTAAAACTTTGTCTATAGAATGACCATGGGAGTATGTGCAGAAGGTTTGATTCGTTTATTTGCAGTATTCCTTGCATTCACTATAAATCATATAGGCTGGGGCATAACAATTCTTCTGGTCTTATGGATTTTATTTTATTTTTTTGGAAAGATGGGGTTGGGAATATTTACTACTGCAGCAATTCTCTTTGTCACATTTCTTATTTTCTTCTTTGGAACAGCCTACCTTACAGGCGCACCATTATGTGAATTTGCAAATGAGATAAGTTTAATGTTGGTGTAACCTTCAATACAACTCACTTTGTGTTTAAACAAAATCAATCGAAGACTATCATCAATAACAACTCCTCTCTGGGTAAATATTTTTTTTCAATTGAGAATATAATTTATCACCACCATTATCAAGATTAGTAAACAACACAATTTCTTTTTCTTTAATACTCTCAACAACTTCAATAATCTCCTCATTCATCTATATATTCTACAAGCAGAATTCTTTAAAGAAGCTTTCTCTTTTCTATATAAAATGCACAAAATTCTAACCATTTTATTTTTTGTACTTCTCTTACTTCCAATAGCATTAGCAGATACTCCAGACACTTATGCTAAACAATTTAATTTTACTTATACTTCTTCAATCTATGAGAAAGAACCTAATTACACAAATCTCTCAACACCCTTTGCACAAGGAGACGCTCTCTTGATCGAAGCGCGAATGCAAGGCAAAGATCCTTCAACAGCAATTCCATATTATAAACAAGCATTACAAACAACTAATATTGAAGAACAGGCTATTCTTTTTGAAACAATAGCCTCTCTAGAAAACAATCCTTCTTATTATTGGGCTTCTTACATACGCTGGTTTTTTCTAAACAATAGTTTTCGTGCAAACATAGATCAACATCTTCTCAACATGGAATTCATTCCTTATCATTACCAAG
>CAYHUV010000127.1:0-1537 GCA_964359695.1 Candidatus Woesearchaeota archaeon | reverse complement strand
CCATATACGACTCAGACAAAGTCCTCCCAGCCTTAAAGATAGAAAACAAAGTACTCATGTATCAAGATCAAAACAATGCAGTCTATTCTCTTCCTAATCTTGATGAGATAGAAGAAAGCTGCTTTACATACGCATATCAAAGAATAACAAACAGGAACACCTATGGAACAAAACCAAGCTACTGTGCATAAAAAAGGGCAAGCAACACTCTTGATACTATTGGGAATAGTTATTACCATGGGAATATTCCTCTTCTTTTTCTGGGATACAGTAGATGCATACGTTGCTGAGGAGATAGGCCGTTCACTAGAGGAGCAAGAACAATATGAAACACTTGAGGAATGTCTTTCCTATTATACAGAACAAGGTCTAAAAAAAATAGAAGTGCAAGGAGGCTATCTTACACTTGGACGAGATGCAATACAAGTCTATGATCAGAGCATAGGTCTTTTTTCTCTTGCGGGAACACAACAAATATCTTTAGAAGAGATTGAAAGGGATCTTGCAGACTATGTTGCAACGCAAACAAAAGAAAACTGTTTTACAGGCAATAATAAATATACCATTGATGAATTAGAAGATCCAGAAGTAGAAGCAGAATTTTCCTCAGAGAGCGTACTTGTCATTATCAACTGGCAGCTTCGTTTTCGAAGTGTGGAAGACCCTACAGAAATATTTACGATTATAACAGCAAGTACAGAAATGCAGACCTATTTTCAATCCTTATTTGAAACGGCAGAACGCCTTTCACAAAGTATAGACTATCAACAAGAATATTTTAGTGAAGAAGAGGTTAACTTAACTTTATTTTCTTATGAAGAAGCAACCATAGTATTGCTTGGAAAAGAAGAAGAGTATTTGATCATTGCAATAGAAAGCTAAATAAAGCTCCATTTCTTAAGAATCAGTAATGTCAAAAGAGTTGGAAAAAAAAATTACAAACTGTTGATAAAATATTACTTATAAGTCTGATCTGTATACTTGTTCCGCTGACCATCCTCTTTTATACTCTTCCAGATAAAACGTCCCTATACAAAATATCATTAGTTCCATTAAGTATATTTGCAATTCTCTGTCTTTGGAGGGGATTCTACACATGTAAGGGATATAGAGAGTTTACTTTTTTAAAAAAGGGGCAAAAAATACGTTGGGCTCTTTTATTCTTTGTAATCTTTATTCTTCTTTTTTTTGGTGTCTTTTTAGATATCAAGGGGCAAGTTGTTACACAAACGTTTCTTGTTACAGTTGAGGATGGAAATGTCAAAGAGCTGGTTTTACTAGAGAGTGAAATAGATTCTTTGTGTTTCAATGTAGGAGAAATCTATGCAATTAATGATTCTGGTACAACATTCTTGTATCTGTATATATTTAGAGCATTTGAAACAGAAGGAGCACCTCTAGTTACATCTGAATGGATTTCTTTAAATGAAGGCGAGAATACAATAAGCCATTCCTATTGTCTGCCTTCTGATATAGCAACAATATCTGTAGATCTGAATGGACAAAACTCCTCAAAAGAAATAGAAATAAATGTGTA
>CAYHUV010000126.1:0-1621 GCA_964359695.1 Candidatus Woesearchaeota archaeon | reverse complement strand
CGTATTTGCACGACCGAAGTTTGGAATATATGGATCCTCGTGTATTGCCCGACCTACTCCATGACCTGAAAGAATTTCTACTATGCCGTATTTTGTTTTTTGAGATTCTACATAGTTCTGTATTACATATCCTATATCCCCAATTCTATTTCCTACTCTCGCTGTATTTATCCCCACAATCAATGCTTTTTCTGTGACTTCTAAAAGTTTTTTTGAAATTTCATCTATCTCTCCGACAGCTACCGTAAGAGCCATATCTGTAAAAAGTCCTTTATGTTTTAATCCTAAATCTATTGAAACAATATCTCCTTCTTTTAAAATTTTATTTTCTTTTGGAATACCGTGTACCACTTCTTCATTTACTGACGCACATAAACTTACAGGGTACGGAGTTTTTACACCCTCAGGTTTGTAATTTAAAAAAGCTGGCTCATCTCCATATTCTCTAATTAATTTTTCCGCATATTCATTCAATTCTAAAGTAGAAATTCCCGGCTTTATTATATCTTTTACTTTATATAAAATAGTTGCAAGTCTTTTGCCTCCTTCTTTTAGTATTTCTATTTCTTCTTTGGTCTTTATAATTATCATATCTATATAAAATTTTAATAATTATTTCAAAAGTTGTGTTATAAGTGCTATTATTTGTTCTTTTTCTTTTGGATCACTCTCGGCGACAAGCAAAGCGAGTGCTACAAGAGCATTATCCGCAATTATTTTTTCTCCATTTTTTCTTTTTAATCTATTGTGTAAATCTAAAAATCTAACAAATAAAAAAGCTCCACTTCTTTTGTTACCATCAAAAAATGGATGATCTTTTATAATAAAATATAATAAATGTGCCGCACGAAGCTCAAATGTATCATATAACATCTTTCCTTCAAAACTTTGATGAATAGCACTAATAATTCCTTCTAGATTTTCTTTTCTATCTTTTGCAAACAATTCTGTCGCTTCACCTTTTTTTATCAACTCTTCTTTTAAAATATCTAAATCACTGCGAACTTTTAAATAACCAAAATCTTTTATAATGCTTTTTGTATTTGCATTTACCAATTCTCCTTTATCGTAAGTATCAAGCAAAATAAAAGATTTTGCATATCCTCTAATAACTTGCAAGACTCCAGAGACTTCATCTTTGTCCAGAACTTTCTTTTCTACTACATTTTGTATAAATGCCACAGTTTTTTCTAAATCTTTTAATGTATTTTGTTTTGATTCAATAAGAACTTTTCTATTTAATACATAGCCGTGTAAAATATACTCTCGCAAAGTCTCTGTAGCCCAGATTCTAAATGCTGTGGCTTGCTTTGAATTAATTCTGTAGCCGACTGCAATAATAGCATCAAGATTATAAAACTCTATATTTCTACGAACAGATCTATTCCCTTCAGTTTGAACTTGTTCCAAAATGGAACAAGTTGCTTTTTTAACCAACTCTCCTTCTTTATATATATTCCTTAAATGTTTTATAACAGCTTGTGAATTAACACCGAAAAGCATTGCCATTTGAGATTGTGATGCCCACATTGTATCTCTTTCTATTTGTGCACGCAAAACCACTGGCCCTTTTGGTCCTTGATAAATAGCTACATTTTGTTCTTTTAAATTCTTCTTAACC
>CAYHUV010000125.1:0-1810 GCA_964359695.1 Candidatus Woesearchaeota archaeon | reverse complement strand
ATCTCCTCCTGATTTTGTTGCGAGCTGGGTATCAGAATAGGTATTTAAGCTTTCTCTTTCTTAAAACAACCTCACTTTATAGAGTTTTTAAATAAAAAGATAATTTCCGATAAGATGGAAGAAGAAATTACATTTACAGAAACTCCTGAAGAAGAAAAACCATTATGGAAAAAAATTATTATTGCCATACTTGGATTGTTTCTTCTTTTCTTACTCTTGGGATATTTTTTGCTACCTCTAGATACTCTTGCAAGTATGATTGATAGTGAAACGATTAAAGATGGACTTGTTGAACAAGAGGTTGCTGTACGATTTGAGAATGAGAGTTATGAAATTATTTTAGAGAAATACAACGGTCATCTCAGTGAGGAGTTTAAGATTTGTTTATTTGGATACTACAATGGAGAATATCATGTCACTTCTGTGTATGATGTTGTGATGTATGAACAAGCGTTTGACCATGTGGTTTCAGAGCCATGTCCAGAAGAAACATTGATTGCTTTGCATTCTCACCCATATAGGCAATGTCTTGCTTCTGCACAGGATCTCAAAACTTTAGAGAAAGCACAAGATGTGAATCCGAATGTGCTCATTGGAGTCATGTGTGAACCGAAGAGATTTAGCTTCTATAAGTAAACTCAATTTAGATTGGCGTTATACCGCTGAAGAGTATAATTTAACTTATTAAAGAAAAAAGTTTATAAAGTTGTATGCCTGATAGGAGTTGAATGGTAATAGCTGAAACGCAATCTTTGATTATTCTTCCTGCTATTGCTATGGGATTAATTCTTGGGATTTATGAATTATATTTGTTAAAAGGAGATGAGGCTTTCCAAGGTTCACATTGGTTTAGTCATGGTTTACATATTTTTCCTCTTCTGCTCATTGCATCTCTTGCTTCTTTTAACATTGATTTTTTTCAACAAATAATTGGGGCATCATTACCAGCATTATTACAAAATGATATTCTCCTGCGAGTTGCAATTGCTCTTATTGTAACAATTAAAGTCTATATTGGTTCATCTGTTGTTCCTGGAGCAAGTGGAAGAGGAATGCATGAGAGTATTATTCATTGTCTCATTATTGGTGCACTTATTGGAGTCTCTCCATTCCTTTGGCCCTTTGTAGAACCTGTTGCACCTACGTGGTTAGGTGGAAGCGGAGAGTAAACATGAAATTGAAAAGAAGTCAAAAGCTACAAGAAGCTCAGCAGATTATTTCCCAACTCCAATTAAAAAATAAGGAACTACGAGCAAGTCTTCTTGGTATTATTGCACATGGAACAGAAGTAAGAAAAAAGGGTGTTACTGATACTGTTATTGACCCTATGCTCAGAGAGATGATTGTTTTCTGTGAAAAGGCGATAAGCCTTGACAAAGGAATTGAATTTAAAACGCCAAGCTTTTATGAAAAAGGACTGAGTCGATTTGTAGAGATTATACGACAAATCAAAATACGTTTAGAATATATGCTCAAAGAAAATCACCTTAGAAATATGAGTAATGACACTGAAAGTATTGATAGACTTATTGTTACTTTTTATAGAGATTTTCCTTTATAATTTTACAATTTTTTAGTTAATAATTTCTTCTTTGTACTCTCAACTTTAGACAGAAAAGCTGTAGGAAAATCCATGTTCTTTTGTTCAGGATCTTGCAAGAGAGAAAGAAAATCTTCTTCTGCTTTTTTTAACTCTTGGTATAAACTTATGTACTGATCCGTCCCCGAGTGCATTTTTGTACGAAGAGATTCAACGAGAACTATAGATTTATCTACTTTCTTCATATATATTGTTTCTGGAGTGAGAAGT
>CAYHUV010000124.1:0-1876 GCA_964359695.1 Candidatus Woesearchaeota archaeon | reverse complement strand
CAATTACTTATTTAACTTTAGAATATGCTGCTGTAAAAAAGCAATTATCTCGTCACGATAATTGGATTAGGCAAATTGCAGAAAAAATAGGTTTGCAACTTATCGTTGATTAACTTCCGCCGCTAAAATCACAACTAAAATCTTATTTTTCAAAGTTCAGATTACAAAAGTATTGTATCACGAAAGATAGAAAAAGTCAATATGTATTTGACAAAGTATCTTTAGTATACTTTATTTATGTCAAAAGAAGATATATTAAATATAATGAAAAGAGAGAAGCCATATCTAAGGAATAAATATCATGTTTCTGAAATTGGCCTTTTTGGTTCCTATGCTCGAAATGAAGAAAAAAAAACAAGTGATATAGATATCCTTGTGGACTTTCCAAGTGGCTCACTTTCTCTTTTTGGGTTAGTTTCTTTAAAGAATTATCTTGAAGACACTTTGGGTAAAAAAGTCGATTTAGTGCACAAGCCAATGATTCGACCTAATCTACGAAAAAATATTTTAAATGATTTTATAGCTGTTTAAATTATGGAAAGAGATTTAACTCATTTTAAAAAAGATATTATAGAAGCTTGTCTTGCTATCAATGAATTTATAGGAGATATTGATTTTAGTAATTTTGTTAAAGACGATAAGACCTATACAGCTGTATTGATGAAAATAACAATTATAGGAGAAGTTGCTTCTCACTTTGGAAAAGAAATACAAGATAAAAATCCTAAAATAGATTGGGCGGCAATGAAAGGAATGAGAAATTTTCTTATACATGAGTATTTTGAAGTTGATCCAGAAGTTGTCTGGAAAGCAGCAAAAGAAGATGTGCCAGAGTTACTGAAGAACATGGAAAATTTGGTTCTATGATTCCAAAAGCCAAGACCTGCGGTCAAGTAAAAAGTTCATAAAGTCACAAGTTCATAAAGTAAATCAAAATTCACTTTTATTTGAGTTTACTTTTAACTTTATAACTCGGCGAAGCCTTCCGCTTCTAAAATCACAACTAAAATCTTATTCCCGATGAAAGATAAATCTCTAACGGGATAAATTTTCAAGGTTCAGATTACCCTAAAATGATAGCACGAAAGATAGAAAAAGTCAATATGTATTTGACTTTCATTCTCTGGTATTATTTAAATAAGTTATTTTATAATATTATGCGTGTTTTAATTGAGCATTTCTTTCTTTATCAGTAACATAGATTTTTCTCCAGAGTTTTACTGCTAAGAAAACAAGGACAATAAAAAATATCCATTCTATTATTGTGTCAGGCAAGAAACGAAATTTACCAGAAGAAGATACATTTGCAGTTAAGTTATTTCCAAAAGAATCTATTGTATTTGAATTAAGATTTGTATTAGTATTTGCAGTTGCGCCGAGAGTGGTATTTCTTGTACTTGCTTTTGTTGTAGCTGTCGTACTTTTGGTATTATTTTTTCCAACTGTATAGCCACTAACTGTTGCACTTTTTAATGTAAAGAAATTTGTATTTGATAATCCTCCATCTGGAATAGGGTTGAAAACATTTATTAAATATTTTCCATTACCTTTCATATCTTTAGGACTTAATTCCATTTTAAGTTTGTTAGGGCCGATATATGTAGTAGGTCTATCAGAACCATTAAATCGCACTATTGATGATGGAGTAAAACCAGAACCTGTAATCATTATACTTACAATATCAGAACCTGAGATAGCAGAATCTGGACTTATAGAATAAAGAAAAGGAATAGGGTTTGTTTTAGGGTTTGAATTATATCCTCCATTGTAGTCGTAGTATAAATTATTTCCACCATCTACATAAGTATAATCTCCACTTGTAAGATAAGCTTTAGTTTGTAATGGTATTATCATAACAATTCCAAGAACAAGAATA
>CAYHUV010000123.1:0-1908 GCA_964359695.1 Candidatus Woesearchaeota archaeon | reverse complement strand
TGATTTGCAATTGACATATCCACATAGAAAGTATTACAGAAAAAGTATCTATATAAACTTTTTCACACAAAATTGAATTAAAAAAAAAGAATTAAACTCTTTTCAAAACACCCATCATAGGCTCAGAAATAAAATTCTCATCCATAAGCTGTTGTAAACAATCTTTGACAATCATTTCCCCTAAACCCATCTCTGCTGCAACATAATAAACCTTTTCAGAAAACACAGATTTACTCTCTAAAGTTAATTTCTCAATAATTCCTCGTATACTTGTTTTTGTATCCTTCGTCATTACTCACCACCCCTTTTAACTTAATTTTTCTAATTCTTCTTCTTCAACAAAAGTTTCTTTATATATCTTTAGAAAGGAAAATATACATTTCAAGATATAGTTTTAAATGAAAATAAATCTTTATAAACGAAATTTTTGCGAAGTGACAACATTTCAAGAAAGAATAAAAAAATTCAAAAGCTCTTTCCAAGCCACAAGCCCCTTAATGACATTCTAAACGAAAACAAGAAAATTTCCTATGGAAAAAAACAAAGCAGAAGTTATATAAAGAATCATATCCTTTTTATTAAAATGGATGAGGGGCTTGCAGAATTCTCAATAAATCACGCACAAAAATTAGGTGCAAGCTATGTTGAAGCACGATTAGAAGAAACTACTTCAAATTCTTTGGTTATGAAAAATGGAACCATTGAAGCATCAAGCTTTGACCATATTGCTGGTATTGGCATTCGTTTTCTTATCAATAAAAAATTAGGTTTTGCTTCAACAAATGAATTGAATAAAAATAAAATAAAAGAAATTATTGAAAAAGCAATTCGAGTAACAAAAGCAACAAAAAGCCTTGGAGAAAACACAGAACTTTCAAAAGAAGGTAAATCAACTGCAAAATATGAAGTTAAACAAAAAAAGAAACTTGCAGATATTGGCATTGAGGATAAAATCCAACTTTTACAAGAAGCAAATCTTGCTATAAACAGAACAAAAGTCTCTGTTCCTTCTCGCTATGTAGTCCTTTCAGACACAGATACCATTGAGCATTTTAGAAATTCAGAAGGCTCAAAAATAACTGCACATGTTCCAAGAGTTAATTTTTACTATTTTCTTACAATCAGTGCAAACCAAAAAAATACACAACGTTATTGGGTTTATGGTGCTTCTGGTGGTTGGGAGCAAGTTTTGAAATGGAATATTCCTAAAATTTTCACAGAAGAAGTAACATCTATGGATAATATTTTAAAAAAAGGAATAAAATCCCCGCAAGGAATCATGCCTATTATTTGTGGCCCTCAAGTCACAGGAATTATTGTTCATGAAAGCTGTGGCCATCCTTTTGAAGCAGACCGTATTCTTGGTCGTGAAGCTGCACAAGCAGTAGAATCATATATTGCAAAAAATATGAAAGGAAAAATATTAGCTTCACCGCATGTCAGTATTGCAGATGATCCTACTATTGAGAATTCTTATGGATATTATTTATATGATAATGAAGGTGTCAAAGCACGAAGAAAACTTCTTATTAATAAAGGTAAAATAAACGAATTCCTCCAAAACCGAGAAACTGCTTTTCAATTAAAAACAAAAAGCAATGGTTCTTCTCGTGCTTCAGACTTTGAAAAAGAGCCTATAATTCGTATGTCTAATACTTTTATGCTTCCTGGAGATTACAAAGAAGAAGAACTCTTTGATGGAATAAAAAAAGGGATATATATGAAAAATTTCATGGAATGGAATATTGATGATAGAAGATTAAATCAAAAATATACCGGTGCAGAAGCATATCTCATTGAAAATGGCGAAATATCCACTCCAATTATATCCCCTATTTTAGAAGTCTCCTCATTAAAATTATATCCCGCAGTAGATGCTGTTGGAAAAAATTTAGAATTTCATGCAGG
>CAYHUV010000122.1:0-1988 GCA_964359695.1 Candidatus Woesearchaeota archaeon | reverse complement strand
TATGCGTCTATTCCTAGCAATGGATCTCCCTAAAGAGATTAAAGATTACTTGTTTGCATTAGAATCAAAAGTTAAAGAAGCAAAAATCACTTGGGTTTCAAAAAAGAATCTGCATATTACATTGAAATTTTTTGGTGAGATCAGTGAAAAAGATTTGCCTAAACTAAAAGATCAGATGAAAATAATTCATTCTCCATTAAAGCTTTCTTTAGGTCAAATAGGCTTTTTCCCTAATTCAAATAATCCAACTGTGGTTTGGGTAAGTGTAGAGCCTGAAGAAGCTGTAATTGAACTTCAGCAAAAAATTGATGCACAACTTCTTTCTTCCTTTTCTGGAGAACAAAAGTTTCAAGCACATCTGACTTTAGGAAGAATAAAGTCCATTCGCAGGAAAGAAGATTTTAACAATTCTATAAAATCTCTGAACATAGAATCAATTCCATTTGTTATCACTTCCTATCAATTGATGAAATCTGAATTAACAAAGAATGGCCCTCACTATGAAATCCTTGAAAATGTTAGTTTGTCCAAAATGTAAAAGTCTCTTTATAGAGAGCGATTCATTGAATGGGATATCTTTTTGCAAAAGCTGTGGATACCAAGGAACATTAATCATCATGAGGGATAGAGAATAAAAAAGTTTAAATATGAATTCACCTTCTAAAGTTTTTAATGAAACAAAAAGATGTGGCAAACGATCAAAAAGATCTTTCAAATTCTTTTCATCCTTTTCGCTCTGCAGCAACAGAACCACAAACTGTTCAAGCAAAAATTCCCTTTAACTCTGTATCTAAAAAAGATTTATTCTTAATGTCCTTTCTAGGCTTTATCGCAGGAGGCATTCTTATTTTGGGTTTATTATTTTTTACTGGAGCAATAGCAGGGGATATTGTCTTGGATTTTCCTGGGGAAAAAGTGGTGGTGATGGAAAATACTTCAACCCCTGTTATTGACGCTCCTTTAGTAAATACCACTGAACTTACAACAAATATAACTGAAGAAGTTCTTGTTGAACAAGTAGTAGAAGAAGTAGTTGAAGAATCCGACCCTTGTGGCCCTGAAAATGAAATAGTACTAGCCTTAGACGAAACTTATGACTATAATGGAAGAAATGTTATATTAAAACTTGCTGGAGAGTTCGCGGCACAAATTTCTGTTGGTGGTATGAAAGAATTAATCTCAGTCGGTGAAACAATGGTTATTAATGGGTTAAGTATCACAATGACAGATGGATCTGAAGCTGATCAAACTACAACAGTTTACATTGCTTGTTAATTTTTTTAAGCATAATCTTCATCAAGAATCCTTCTAATTTCTGCAGCTTTTTTCTTTCCTAAGTTTTCAACATCTTTAAGTTCATCTTCACTTGCATTGATTATATTATGAACACTGCGGAATTCTTTCAAAAGGTTTTGTGCAAGTAGTGTTCCAACACCAGGTAAACCTGCAACAATAAACTCTTGCAGTTCTTTAGTGCTAAGAGGTTTCTTCTCACCTCTTATGTTAAAATCCCCTTCTCTTTCTTCTTGTTCTCTTCTTGCTAGAATAATAAGCAATTCTGCAGTGTCTCGAAAGTCTTTGGTATAAATAATTGGCACTTTCATATCAATTGCTATCCATGCAAGCATTCCTCTAATGGCATTGGGATGTACTTTTCTAACAGAGTATAAATCTTCAGTTCCTTCAATGATTAATAATGGCTTTTCAAAGTTTTCTTTTAAGGATTTTATCTGATGTAATAACCTTTGGTCTAATATTGAATCCACAAAATCTCTAATCTCTCTCTTTTCAACCCCAACTTTCTCAGAAACAAGAAAATCCCCAACATCGAGGTTTTGCATGCGAATATCAACACCTTGATCAACTAGGTATTTGATAACACCAGAACCTTTCTCTCGTGCATCTGCATAAATTTTCAAATGTTTAGAAAACTCTTGTAAAGATTGTTGTTCTGTTTTTTTTTGCAGTGTGAATTTGTTTTTCAAATC
>CAYHUV010000121.1:0-2071 GCA_964359695.1 Candidatus Woesearchaeota archaeon | reverse complement strand
GACTGCAAGTCCGAACCAGATAATCGCTGTTATGTGTTTTTTCTGCAAGAAAAAATGCCGAAGCGAAGCGTAGGCACAGTATGACGCAAGGGTGCTCAACTCTCTTTCAGTTTTCTTATTTTCTTAACTAACATATCTTGATAGACTTTGAATGCTTTGCGGTTTTCTTTCTTATAGACATATGGAGTTCCAATATCTTCTTTACATTTTGGACAACACAATGTTAGAACAGCATTCAAAGGCTTGGATTCAAGATTAACTAAATTCTTAGGAGAAAAAATTCTATCAAAATATAATCGTCTCAAATTTCCAGGACCATCTTTTTGATACACAAGAATTTTTTCGCCGCAAACTCTACAAAATAGATTAAGTAATCTTGAATGTGTTCCTCGCGCATTTTTATATTTGTCTTTCTTGAATTCAAGGTCCATACATTAGAAAATAAGAAAATTGTTTATTAATCTTTTGATTGAGGAGAGTGTTAAGTATTCGGGAGTTGTTTGAATTTTGTCGTCGGGCACTTTTTAAAAACTCCCACAGATTTGACAATCCCTTGATTGAGCACCCCGAGTAATATTGCACAGAACAAGTATTATACGAACTTTAATAAATTATTAATTCTTTTTTAATGATATGAAATGTGTGAAAGTTCTCAAAAAAGATGCAGAGAAAGTAAAGAGACAGCTTTTAGAAAAAGGAGCATTTGCTTTAGGCTATGGTCCAATCATTGGTAGAGATTATATTTATTTCCCTGTCAATAAAGATCTTCCTGGTTATATGCTTGTAGAAAAAAAAGTTGAAGAACGAGAAAAAAAAGAAGAATATAACGGCGCTTATGATCAAATGGGAGATATTATTATTGTTGGGCAGGATGTGAAAGATTCTGATGCAAAAAAACTTTTACAAAGACAGGATGTTAAAGTTGTTCTTCGAAAAAAAGGATTATATCATGGAGAATTTAGAACACAGGATTTAGAATGGATTGCAGGAGAGAAGAGAAAAGAAACTGTGTATAAAGAAAGCGGTGTGCAAATGAAATTGGATGTAGAAAAATGTTATTTTACTCCACGTTTAGGCACTGAACGATTGCGTATTGCACAAATGATCAAACCTGGAGAAAAAGTGCTGGTTTTGTTCTCAGGTGTTGCACCTTATCCTTTGATCTTTGCAAAATATAGTAAAGCTTCGCTTATTGTAGGAGTAGAGAAGAATCCTGTTGCACATCAGTATGCAGTGCAAAATTGCAAAAAATATCCTCAGATACAGCTCTTGAATATTGATGCTCATGTTTTTACTTCTTCGGAAAAGTTTGATCGTGTTCTTATGCCTCTCCCTAAGTCTGCAGAAGAGTTTTTAGATGTTGCAGTGAAATCTGTGAAAAAGAATGGGGTCATACATTTCTATACTTTTGCTGCAGCTGAAGAAATCCATGAGAAACCTTTGTCTCTTATTAAAGAAAAGATTCTCTCTTTCAAAGTTATTTCTATAGTGAAATGCGGTCAGTATGCTCCTAAAAAATATAGGGTCTGTGTGGATTTTACAGTTTAGAGCAAATCAAGTAGATTTTGCGTCCAGTTTGTTTCTGGTTTAGCTGAAACTCCATGAACAAAATGTGATGTTGCTTCTGCGAGGAATTCATCTGTGAGAAATTTCACACCTGTTGCTGCAATTGCTCCTTTCAGTAAATATACTGGATTTTTTTGTTCGATTGCTTTTTTTATTCCTAATCCTAGAATCCCCAGAGCAAGCATCGCTGTGAGTCCGTAAGTTTCCGTGTGGCTAATTTCATGTCCTAATACTTGTGCCATGTATTCTGTTCCTTCTTCTAATCCAAAAACTTCTTTATGGAAATCACAGGCATCTTTGATGATGATTTCTTTTGTCCCATAATGTACACTTGAAAAATCAAAGTAGCCATCTGTACAGCCAAAGGTTACATTATATTCTGTTCCAAAAATGTTCTTTGCTGTTTTTCCGTCATAGTTTATATTCCAATTGTTTTCTTGAATGTATTCTTGTATTTGTTTTTCTAGTTTCATTTTTTCTCCTCCATATCCCTTGATAAGAGCAA
>CAYHUV010000120.1:0-2180 GCA_964359695.1 Candidatus Woesearchaeota archaeon | reverse complement strand
TAATTTCTCATGGTTAAAGTTTTCTTGAGCCATATATTTTATATCTCCAAGGAATAAAAAAGGAATATATACAAGGTATTTAAGACTATTCTCGGAAAGAAAACGTATTGTCCCCGTCCGTACAGCCCTGTAGCGTTTGAGCACTTCAATAACCCTTAAATAATATCTATATACATTTTATAGAATCCTATGCCAGATTTAGAACTCAATCCTGAACAGAAAGAAGCTGTAAACAGCATTAAAGGAAATTTGTTAATATTAGCTAGTGCAGGAACTGGGAAAACGACTACTATTATTGAGCGATATGTGAATCTCATAGAAAACCACCAAATCCAACCAGAAGAAGTCATGATGACTACTTTTACGAATAAGGCTACTAAAGATATGATTAGAAAAATACAATTAAGAACAAATCAAATCCCAGAGTATATTGGCACGATGCATTCACTCTTTTTAAGAATTTTAAGAGAAAATAACTCTAAGATGGCATTTAAGCCTCATTTTACATTATTAACTGAAGAAAAAGATAAGACCAAAATAATCAAGAATATCCTTGAAAAAAAAGGGATAGAGCCTACTAAAAACAACATCTTATATCTGAAGAAAAGAATTAGCACTTTTAAAAATAATGGTATACTTCACTCCGATTTAGAAGAAAATCCAGACTTTGATGAAAAACAAACAGAATTGGAAGAAGAAATTGAAGGAGGAGAATTCATTAATGTTAGTTCTCACATCAAAAAAATATCTAACTCTGTTTACAAAGAATATCAAAAAGAACTTATTGGGCTCAATATGCTTGATTTTGAAGATATTCTCTTGTTCACTTATTGTCTCTTTGACAAATATCCAGATATTAAGGAATTATATGCCAAAAAATTTAAGTCAATAATGGTAGATGAGGCACAGGACCTCAATGTTGTTCAAAGGAAGATTTTAGAACTCTTACAAGAGGACAATTTATGTATTATTGGGGATGATTGCCAGAATATTTACAAGTGGAGAGGAACTTCAAATCAGCTTATATTTGATTTTGATGAGGTTAGCAAAAAAGTCATTCTGAAAGAAAACTATAGGTCTACTCAAAAGATTATAACAAATGTAAATAATATCATCAATTCTCTTACTTTAAAAATAGATAAAAAACTCGAATGTACTAGGAAAGAAGGAGAAGATATTCGCATAAGAGGGTTCTATGATTTTGGAGAAGAACAGGAGTTCTTAGTTGAAGAAGCAAAAAGATTATTATCTAAAGGAGAAAAACCTGAAGAAGTTGCAATTTTATTTCGTACTAATAATATTGGGAAACAAATTGAGCGGGCGCTTATAAAAAATAAGATTCCCTGTCATCTTTCAAAATCTGTAAGCTTTTTGGAGAGAGAAGAGATTAAAGATATTTTATGTTTTTTAAAATTAAAAGTTAATCCTAATTCAGAATTAGACTTTGAAAGAACACTACAGTTAATCGAAGGTGTAGGCAAATCTAAAACTGAAAAACTAAAAAAAATCGCAAAAGAAAAGAATATCCCGATAAGGGATTCTTTGCATTCTATAAACGATCCCAAATTAATGAACTCTCTTCAAGGTTTAAAGCAGTTATTACAGGATAAGAGAAGTAATCCCATAAACTCTTTTTTGAAGTTTTTTCATTATCCACAAAGAATCAATAAAAGATATAGTTCTGAGCCTAAGAAGATTGAAGACAAAAAAGAGAATATACAGGTATTAATAGAGTTATTTGAAGAATATGATTCCAGTATAGAGGGGATAAATCATTTTTTAGATGATCTTATCGATATTGGAAAAAAAGAAAAAGGTGAAGGAAAAATAGTTCTAAGTACCATTCACAGTGCTAAAGGTCTTGAATGGAAGTATGTTTATCTCGCTGCTTGTAATGAAACAATATTACCCTATTACAGACACATACTCACTCCAACAAAAAAAGAAGATGAACTGAGATTGTTTTATGTAGCTGTTTCTAGAGCAAAGGATTTCCTAACGATTTCCTATTCAAATAATGTGAATTATCAAGAAGTAGAAAAATCTCACTTTTTAGATATCATTGAAGGGGATTTTGAATAAGGTATTGTCCAGCCCTGTGGCGCTTGAGCACAGTGACTATATGGAGCAACAGAATTATCCTATAAAAAGTCTTAGAATTCTAGCCTAATACATTATTA
>CAYHUV010000119.1:0-2220 GCA_964359695.1 Candidatus Woesearchaeota archaeon | reverse complement strand
GTTCATAGAGGTGGTTATATGGCAAGTATTGAAAATCAAATCCTATTAATTTCTTATGTGACTCTTGCAGCTGTGATTGCAATGATCTATGGAATGCGAAGGATTTTCTTATTAGAGAATAAGATTGTTTCTTTGGAAAAAGCAATTATTGGAGACAGAGTAGCTCGTATTAGTCCTCATAAGAAAAGGAAATAATTTTTATTCTTCTTTAAATTCAATAAGATTAAAAATATTGTATTCACTTAATTTTTCTTCGCCTTTTAAATCTGAAAGTTTAATGAGGAAGGCACATTCTACGACAATGCCTCCCAAACTTTCTATAAGCTGTGCAGCAGCTTTAGCTGTGCCTCCTGTAGCTAGTAAATCATCTACAAGAAGAACCCTTTCCCCAGGAATAATTGCATCACTATGGATTTCTAGAGTATCTGTACCATATTCTAAAGCATAATCTATTCTTCGTGTATGAGCTGGAAGTTTGTTTGCTTTTCGTATGGGAACAAAACCTATACCAAGCATATATGCCAATGTTGCTCCTAAAATGAAACCTCTGCTTTCAATGCTTACAATCTTATCAATCTTCCTGCCCTTATAACGAATGCTAAAATATTTCATTACATCTTTTAAACCATTAGGATCTTTTAATAAAGTTGTAATGTCCCTAAAAAGAATTCCTGGTTTTGGAAAATCAGGAACAGTACGAATTTTAGATTTGATCTCTTCCATGATAGGAAAAAATAGAAAATGAGCTTATAAGTATTCTTGTTATTGCTTGTAAACGATAGGATCTAACTCTTTTAACTTGCTCTTTACAGTCTCTAGGTTCTGTTTTGTGTTTGCATAGACTGTGAAAAGAGTTTCTCCTTTCTTTACCCAGCGATTGGTACGTACACGTAAATAGACTCCTGCAGCTTTTTCTTCAGGTGCACCAGCTAAGATAGCAATAGTAGTTATTCTTTGATTATTAATTTCTGTAATTCTCCCTTCTTGTTTTGCTTCCACATTATAGAAAAATTGTGCTTTGGGTAGTATTGGATGTTTTAAGCCGCCTTGTGCATGAATAATTTCTTTGAATTTTTTATAGGCTTTTCCTGATTCTAAAGCTGCAATTACTTTTTCTTCTGCATCTTTTTCTCCAATGAGTTTCAATGCTTCTGTTGCCATAAAAAGTGCTTTTTCTCTGAGATCATTTGGACCATCACCTTTTAAGACAGAAATTACATCTATGGCTTCTAATGCTGGTCCAATACCATTTCCAATGGGCTGTGAGCCATCAGTGAGAATAACTTTCATTTTGAATCCTAGAAGTTTTCCTACTTTGAAAAAATTTTTTTGTAGTTCTTTTGCTTCTTTTTTTGTTTCTAACTTTGCATTTTTTCCCCAGGGAATATCAATGAGAACATGAGTTGCGCCAGCAGCTTTCTTTTTCGCCATGATACTTGCAAGTAACATACCTGAAGGATCAATTCTTAAAGGATGACGAATTTTAATCATTTTATCATCAGCAGATGCAAGGTCGACACCGCCGCCCCAGACAATGCATGCATTTGTTTTTTTGATAACAGCTTCTATTTTCTTTTTGTTCAGTGTTACTGGTGCTAAAACCTCAAAAGTGTCAGCCGTTCCCGAGGGGGAACTTATAGCACGAGAAGAAGTCTTAGGGATTTTATAACCGAGAGATGCAATGATGGGAATGACAATCATCGTTGTTCTGTTTCCAGGGACTCCTCCAATACAATGTTTATCGAGTACAATCTCTCCTTTTTTGAAATGTAATTGCTCCCCGTTATTGACAATAGCATTTGTTAAAAAAACTGTTTCTTTGATGGAAAGACCATGGCTGTAGCAACCTGAGACAAAATAAGTTAGTTCTGTTTCTGTTAATTCATTAGCGACGATATCCTTGACAATCATGTCTAATTCTATTTCTGTGAGTTCTTTTCCTTCAAGCTTTTTTTTAATAAATTGAATTGATATAGGATGTTCTGCTTGTTCAACTTCCACATGTGTGCCATGCGTGACTTTTAGTTTTTTAATCACTTCTTCAAATAAGCCTATTTCATTTTCTTGTACACCTTTTTTTGTAATATTAATGACACAATTTGCCCCTTCTTTTTTTTGCATCCTTTTTACATGTAATCTGTCTGTAGGAAAAATTCCAAGAGCCTTTGCAGTTTTTTCATGGAGAACTGCAACAAGAGGGCCACCAGTGGTAAGTTGTAC
>CAYHUV010000118.1:0-2228 GCA_964359695.1 Candidatus Woesearchaeota archaeon | reverse complement strand
ATCATTTATCCACCTTTACTCTCAGCATAAGGTTTCCACGTTAAGTTTCGCAACCAAGCGTGCAAGATTTTCTTCCCATCCACAAGAGGACGCAGGTTTGTATGACCAGATCTATTTGTATAAGAAATAGGCACTGAATAAATTGCAAAGTTCATACGCGCCATTTTGGTGATCATTTCCATTTCTAAAGAAAAGCCATCCGCTTCCAAATGTTTGGATAATTTCTCCAACACAGGTTTTTTCCATGCAAAATATCCTGTACAGACGTCAGTTACATTTTCGTGGTACATAGTGCGGACAAGAAAAGTAAAGATCCAATTGCCTGCACGATTAAAGCTAGTCATGGAATTTTTTGCAATTTTTCCTGCTAACCGTGAGCCGATGACAACATCACAAAAGCCTTGTTCAAGAGGTTCTAGCAAACGAGGCATTTCTTTAGGATCATAGGTATTATCTCCATCAAGCATCACAACTAAGTCTGTATCTTTAGAAATATGTTTGATACCTGTACGAACTGCGTAGCCCTTCCCCTGTTTCTTTTCGAAAATTACTTCTGCGCCAGCAGCTTTTGCCACTTGAGATGTGTTATCTTTAGAATTATTATCAATAACAAGAACATGCGTTTTGTAGCCTAAGGACTGTAATTTTTTTGTAGGGATTTTTTTGATGACCTTTGCTATACCCTTTTCTTCATTATAACAAGGGATCATTATAGTGAGTTTTTTCATAAGTTTTCCTCTCTTCTTAGAGATTTTTGCGTATTCTTTGATTTATATATCTTTGGTTATTGTTATTACTTGTTAGTGGTTTAGATAATTGTGGATTTATACAATAAAGGGATGAGAAAATTCGAGTTTTATATAGTTTGTGCGAAAGATTTAAATAAGACTAAGTCTTACTTGTTCTTACTTATGGAATCACTCACGATTAAACTGGAAAAAAATTTTCTGCAAGACATAGAAAAAGTTATGAAGAAAAAACATTACAGCACCAAAACAGAATTTGTTCGAGAAGCACTGCGAGAAAAATTAACTAAGGAACAAAAGGAAGAGATGATTCAAGCTGTTGATAGTCTTAGAGGAGTTTCTTCACATAAAACTCATGATGATGATCTCCACAAGACCAGGGAAAAGCTTGCAAAGAAATGGGAAGAGGAATTTAGTTAATATCTTCCGGTCGTTTTGTTTTACAAATATCTTGCAATGCAAAAAAATGGTGATCTCTAGAAACAAGGACTGCATGATGCTCTCTTGCTTGTAATGCATGAAGAACATCGGCAATAGGAATATTTCTTTTCTTTGCAATATCTTTTGCTCTCTTCCACAAATTTTTGTTTGTTGGCCTATAGATTACAACTAGGCTTATCTTTGAAAAAAACTGTTGAATTTCTTCATAAGAATATCCTTGATCTTTCAATTCTTCAATAATAACTGTAGTAAAAATAATTTTATCATCTATAAGAATAATTCTCTTCAACGCATTACTTGCATAAAGGGATTTAGGAAGATGAGGTTCATTTCTCTCTTCAAAAAGATCTAACCATATCGAAGTATCAAAATAATACAGTGCCATCCTTCTCATAAAGGAAATAGTCTTAAAAAATGCTTTTGGGGAAAAAGCGGAAAGCTTACGGAAAAAGTGACATAAGGTTTATATTTTGAAAGAGTTTATAGAAAGATAAAAATATTGCTTTGATGGTCACAAAAATAATGAAAAGTCTCTCAGAAGAATCAGGAGTAAAAATTCGAAGCCTTGCTGTAAAAAATAAATCCCATACATTTTGGAATGAAATTTTTCATGGCGAAAAAATTCTTTCTGATGAAGAAGCCAATGATATGCTCAAAGAAATCACAAAAATAAGAAAAGAAAAATGGAGTTTTCGCATATGATAGCTCTATTCTTATTGATATAGATAAAGTTATTCTCCTAAATCTTTATTAAAAACAATAGATTATACTCTTAGGACAAGGTCTGGACAAAATTACTTTGCCACTACAAGCCTTATACATATTGAATGTGACCACATGGACAGATGGACAGCTTTGGCAGAGGTGCGCGCCAGCCTTATAAATAATCCTTGAATCTAACTAGGAAGGAGGAAAAAATGTCTAGACTCATAAAATCGGTGAAATCAGGAAATTTTGAAGCAACAGTTTGGGAAAATGAGAGGGATTTAGATGAGGGAGGCATTGTAGGCTATCAAACAATTAGTCTGCGAAAAGTCTGGA
>CAYHUV010000117.1:0-2260 GCA_964359695.1 Candidatus Woesearchaeota archaeon | reverse complement strand
ACTCTTGCTGTATTTTTTTTGCTAATTCTGATGTTCTTACCCCTGGATCATCATCAAGTGGATAGCCATGCCAAATGTGCATCAACTCGTGAAAAATTGTTTTGTCTCTATTATAAGGTCTTAGAAGATTATGGATTAATAAAAGGCCTTCTTTTCTGGGAATGCCATCTCTATCAGAACTACATGCATAACCATAGACATTATTCAATTTTTTGAATTTTATATTTAGCTCTATAGAAAGAAGTTGATCTAAAGATTCACAGGTAAAAGGCCTTGCATCTATTTTTTCCCAGAACCATGCATTTTCTTGACGATCTCGTTGTACATAGCGATCAATGGTTTTCCAAGATGCTTCTGAGGGATATTTGAGGTTCATAGAATTCTGAAAAAATGTGCAAGCTTTAAATATGTTTCACTTTGAAGAAGCTATTTTTTTCTCTTCTTTCTTGAGCCTTGTTATGATTTCTTTATCCATATTTCAGCTGGAGTATCTGTTTAATAAAAAGCTTTCTCCATTTTTTCCGAAAGATTTCAGGATTCCTTTAGATACTACCATATTAGCGATGCTGACAAAATGTTCTTAAATCCCAATAAAATCTTCTTTGAATTTGTCAAACCAGCCTTTTTCTACAGAAAGTTTTTCTTTATTTTCTAAAGCTAATTTTTCTAGAAGTTCTTTTTGTTTCACAGAAATTTTTGTTGGAGTCTTTACTTGTAATCTTACCAGCTGATCACCAGTGCCATGCCCAGAAACATTCTCGACCCCTTCTTCTTTTAATCGTAAAATAGTCCCTGACTGTGTACCAACTGGGACTTTCATTTTTACCTCTCCACGAATGGTTGGGACAGCAACAGTATCACCTAAAGCTGCTTGAGAAAAAGAAATAGGGAATTCAAGGTGAATATCGTCTTCTTTTCTAATAAAAATATCATGAGGAGTCACATAAACTTCTACAAATAAATCACAAGACCTATTTCCAGAAGCACCAGCTTCTCATTCTCCTTGAATACGCAAACTTTGTCCATCTGCAATTCCTGCGGGGATTTTTACAGTAACAGTTTTTGTATTCTTTATCCTAGCTTGCCCTTTACATTCTTTACAAATATTCTTTACAGTTTTTCCTCTTCCTAAACAATCTGTACAAGTAGATTGTTGAGCGAAAACACCAAATGGTGTTCGAAATGTTTTTTGCATTCTTCCCGAACCTTTACAAGTTATGCAAGACTGTTCACCTGTACCACCCAGACCATCACAAGATTCACAGCGGTCTAATTTTGTAAGTGTTATTGTTTTTGAAACTCCAAAACAGGATTCTATGAATGTAAGTTCTAGTTCGTATTTGAGATCTCTTCCTTTACCAGAACGTTTTCCGCCACCTAAGTCAAAGAAAGAACCAAAAATATCGCCAAAATCTTCTCCATGCTGGAAACCTTCAAAGCCTTGAGAATAACCTTCACCTGCAGAGCCATAGCGGTCAAAGTTTGTCTTCTTATTATCATCACTTAATGTTGCATATGCCTCATTAATTTCCTTGAAATTCTTTTCTGCTTCTTTATTCCCTTGGTTGAGATCTGGATGATATTTTTTTGCTAGAGTTTTGTAGGCTTTCTTAATTTCTTCCTTTGATGCATTTTTTCCAACCCCTAGTTTCTCATAATAATCCATTTTTACAACCCAAGATCATCCACACATGGTTTACAAGCACGACCGCAGCAAGCAGAGGATCTTTTTTTTACAGAAGAGGCAGTATAACTTACACTATAAGAATCTGTTCCATAGCAAGCTTCTTTTAATTTTTGTGTTGCGTAAGACATAGGAATATAAAATAAAAAAGGAGTTTAAATCACTTTCTCCTTATTTTTTCTTTTTCTCTTCTTTAGGCTTTTCAGGTTCTTTTTCGAACTCTGCATCAACAATTTCTTCTTCTTCAACTTTTGCTTCTTTTTCTTGCGTAGTGTTTTGATACATTTTCATTCCAATTTCTTGCACGACTTTATTTACAACATCCATTTGTTTTTTGAGTTTCTCTGTATCATTGTTTGCAAGAGCTTCTTTTAATGCATCTACTTCTTTCTGAATTTTTTCTTTTGTTGCTGCATCTACTTTATCGCCATATTCAGAAAGCATTTTTTCTGAAGAATAGATTAAAGAGTCTGCGTGATTCTTTGTCTCAATAGATTCTGCTTTCTTCTTATCTTCTTCTGCGAATGCTTCTGCTTCCTGAATAGATTTTGCAATTTCTGCTTTATCCATTCCAGA
>CAYHUV010000116.1:0-2269 GCA_964359695.1 Candidatus Woesearchaeota archaeon | reverse complement strand
TTCAACTAATATTGGTATAAACACAAAACTTCGTATTTGTTTTTTAAATTTCTTAAGATCTTTCTGAGAACAAAGAAGCCTTTTTTTCATAGTATCAATCTCAACAAAAAAGTAAGGCTCAAGTTTATTCTTCATTAAAGATAAATCTTCTTCACCATAAATCGCTCCACGAAGCAAACACATTCCTCTCAAAGTATCATAAGGTTTTTTAATATTTTTTGCACGAAGAGAAAGTCTGTTTACCATCTGTACTGAATCTTTAAGTTTTGCTGTACACAAATGTATCCTCATATCTGGGAACTCGCTTAACAGTTGTAAACCAAAACTTTCAGAACCAGCAATTCCATAAGAATAATCATTCTTAGTAGTATAACCCATTTCTTCTAATTTATTTTGTTCAGCATCAGCATATTCTAATTCATTCAAATTAACAAAAGTAACCTCCCCTTTAACAAAATTAAGAAGTTTTTGAATATCCTTTCCAGGAATACATGGAATTTCAATACCTTTCATCATCTTAGTTGGAATTTTAATCCTCCCCCAAAGTTTCGTATCATCTAAATCAGGATGAAAACGAATCTCATCTAGTCCAGCTTCTTCAAGAATACTAATCTTTTCTTCTGTCACAAGTTCTAATGGTGTATAAAGATGAATATGAAAATTTTGAAACTCTGCTTTTAGCATTTTAATAATTGTGACAGTCCTAGAAAACTGTGCTAAAGGATCACCACCAGTAATTCCACAACCATAAGCCCCAGAAATCTTCGCTTCCTCAATAATCTCTTTCAATTCTGAGATAGGCCTTTCATTCGCATACATCACATCCTTATGAAATTTCTGTTCGGAAAGAGGACAAAAATAACAAGCTCTAGAACATAATCCAGTTACAAATAAAACAAGCTTTCTTCCTTCTACACAAAGTTTACATCCTAGCGGAAGCTCTCCATTAGTAAAGGAATAATAGGGTGTCTTTTTCATAGCTAAACAGAAAAAGGAAGCATTTAAGAAACTTTACTTTTTCATAAAAGACATGTTTTATCATCTGATTATGCACACAGGCTGTAATCTTTCCTGTACTTATTGTGACAGGGATGATTTCGCAAGTCCAGATGAGGAACTTTACGATTATAATCTCTCGCAAACTATTACTTATGATATTTCTAAATTAAAAAATCAAATTAAAGAAGATGATTACATAACTTTCTATGGTGGAGAACCTCTTTTAGCTCTCCAAAAAATAAAAGAAATAATGAACACTATTCCATGCAAGGGTTTCATGATTCAAACAAATGGAATCCTTCTTAATAGACTTGAAAAAGAATATCTTCAACGTTTCCAAACCATTCTTATTTCTATTGATGGAGATGCAGAAGCAACTGATAGAAACAGAGGAAAAGGGATTCATGAACGCATTATGAAAAATATTTCTTATATCAAAGAAAATGGATTTGAAGGAGAATTAATTGCAAGGATGGCAATTACAAAAAACTCCTCTTTATATCATCAAGTACAATGGCTCTTACAGAAGGGTTTTGAAAATATTCACTGGCAGCTTGATGCAATGTTTTATGAAAATAGCTCTTTTAATTGGTACGATCAATATAATTTAGATGTGAAAGAGCTTTTAGACTTCTGGATTGAAGAAATGAAGAAAGGAAAAGTCTTACGATTATATCCCTTCCTTGTCATAACAGATTCATTAAGAAAAAAAGAAAAAGCAAGATTACGCTGTGGAGCAGGTTTTGCAAATTATACAATCACAACAAATGGAAAAATCTCTCCATGCCCAATCATGGGCTCAATTAAAAAATATTATTGTGGAGAATTAGGTTCTAGCATCAAAGAAATGTCAGTAAATAGTCCCTGTTCAGAGTGTGATATTCTTGATAAATGTGGAGGAAGATGCCTTTATGCCAATCTCACTCAACACGGCGGAAAAGAAGCATATAATGCAATTTGTCAGACAGTTCGTTATTTAATAACCAATCTTGAAGAAAAAGTTCCAGAAATTGAATCACTTCTAAAAGAAGGAATAATCAAAGAAGAACAATTTGAACATCAAAAATATAATGGTGTAGAAGTCATTCCCTAAGAAAGAAATTGAATCTGCAAATGAGTTCTGGCTTCAAACTGTTCTTCTAAAAAATGCAATTGAGACATTCAATCACAAGACAACGACGCAATCTATATCTATAATTAAGAAGGTTTAGTAGTCATTCTTTCTTAAGACAAATTGTCGTCGCTTCGCTCCTGTGCTCAGGCGCCGCAG
>CAYHUV010000115.1:0-2324 GCA_964359695.1 Candidatus Woesearchaeota archaeon | reverse complement strand
GCAGTTAGACTTTGCTGCAAAAAAAAGATTTGAACTGTACTACGATGATGCATTGGGAAAACAAAATAATGAAGTGTTTGTGATCCACAGAGCTCCATTGAGTACTCATGAACGATTCGTGGCTTTCCTTATTGAATACTATAAAGGGAAATTTCCTCTTTGGTTGAGTCCTGTACAGATTAAATTGATGACTGTGACTGATAAAAATAATGCATTTGCAGAAAAAATTGCAGAAGAAATGAAAGCTGAAGGTATTCGTGTGGAATTGGATATACGAAATGAGAGTATTGGGAAGAAAGTAAGAAGCGCCATACTTGAAAGAGCAAATTATATAGTTACTATTGGTGATCAAGAAGAGGAAAAGAATAGTTTAGCTGTACGAGACAGAGAGGGTAAAGTCGAGCAGATCTCAACAAGTAATCTTATACATAGAGTTCTCGATGAGATAAATAAAAAATGTTAGAAGATGTGAAGGATTTGATTAAAGAGATTGGGAAGGTTCCTGGGGCGTATCTTGTTTCTTGTTTTTTTATGAATAAAGAATGGCGAATAGATTATTATTCAGTTAAAGATCATAAAATGATTACCTATTTTCAGCAGAATGGGAAATTACAAAACCAAAAAGATGAAATTTTTCAGAAAAAACAAAAGAAATTAGAAGAGTTGAAACTAAATAAAGTTAAAATCCATTATTTAGAAGCGTTGGAAAAAGTTACTGTTAACTCTGATAAGTCTATTATTATTCTTCAAGTGATTGATGGAGTTGTTGTGTGGAATATTACTATTATTACTCCTGAATTTAAAATTTATAATCTTAAAGTAAATGCAGAGAATGGAGCGACTATTAGTGAAGAAGAAGAGAACCTTATGAATTTTAAGAAGGGTGGTCCCAGTTTTAAAATGAATGAGGGAGTTTCTGGTTAGTATTCCAAGATTTTTTTCTTACTTGTTTTCCCTAGAACAATACGTACAGGCTTTCCAAAGTATTTCCTTGCGATTTTTATTAACTCTAAGTTTGCTTTACCATTTTCAGGAGGAGACTTTAGGAATGCGATATACTCTCCTGCTTTTTCTTGGATTTGGGATTTTCCTGCATTAGTTTTTACTTTAATTTCTATTCTCATAACAGTGTTCCCCAAGCTACAGAAATGGTATTTGAAGATAATTTCTCATCATCATAATATATTTCTGCAGTTAAAGAATACGCGTTTTCTTGAGGAGGAAGAGTGATAGAAATTAGTTTTGACTGTCCTGGTTCAAGACTAAAATCAGAAGGAGGATCAATTTGCGCAGTATCTGCAACTTGCGAAGCATCTGCATAGTCTCTCTGAAGTATAATTGATTTCACAAAAGCAGTTTCATCTCCAGAGTTATATATATAAAAAGAGAAAGTGATTTCTTCTGTGCTGTCTAATGAATCAAGATTATCTGGAAAATCTTCTATGGTTAAGACCACGCCTTCACTATGAAAGTTTGCTAAGTAGAAACCTGTTACTGCAATGAGAAATAAAATAACTCCAGATATTTTCGTCCACGTTTTCCACTCCATATCAGCCCTTTAAGAGTAGTGTTTATTTAAACTTTTCTTTTTGCATGCTTCCACATACACTCAAAGTAACTTTCAAAGGTTTTCTTTACTTCTTCATTTTCAATTAAGACGCACTCAGGGTTTTCACTCCAGATAAAAATAGCAACTTTTCCTGGATACAAATTGATAGTTACAGGAGAAACAGTAGCTACAGGGATTTCTCTATATTCTGTATACTTCCCTTTTCTTTTGAGAATACGCCCAGATCGAATAATCGTTTTTGTTCGAATTTTCTTTTGTTCTTTTCTCGCTCTTAAAATAGAAGCATAATAAGGCATATGTTCACTTAATTGCCCCTCAGAACCGAGTATATGATAGACACTCCCTTTCTCGCAGCTATCAATAACATCTTGGAAGACAGTTTTTAGACCTTTAAACCCCTTGAATACCTTTACTGCACTTTTTTCTTTTCGATAATGAAATTGTTTTTCTATTTCTGGAGCTAGTAGTTTTGCAATTTCTTCTTTTTCTTTGTAGTAATCAATAATCTTTTTGGGGTTTTCTGGGATATAGGTCGTTCGTTTATTTTCAAATACTGTAGATATAATTCCCCTTTCTGTTAGAGCTTTTAATGCGTTATATGTACTTGAACGGTCTAAACTTGCTTCTTTTGCAATATTACCTGCTAATGAAGGACCAAGCTTGATCATAGTAAGATATACCTTTGCTTCATTTACACTGAAGTTTAGTTTTTCTAAGTGTTGCAGGAGTTTATCCATACTTTTCCTTTGTTTTT
>CAYHUV010000114.1:0-2364 GCA_964359695.1 Candidatus Woesearchaeota archaeon | reverse complement strand
TGCGCAATCTTCTCTATATCTGTTCGGGGATAAAAAATTCTTTTATACAAAATAGAAATATTCACATCTACAACAATAACATCTTTATTCAAAGCAAAACTCAAGACAGCTGCAGTAGTATATGGTCCTAGTCCAGGAAGTTTTTGTAATTCTTCTACGTTTTCAGGAAAATTCTTTTGTTTTACAAGCTCCTGTGCACATCTCTGCAGATACAAAGCTCTTCGGTTATACCCTAATCCAGACCAATACTGCAACACTTCTCCAGGAGGAGCTTCAGTTAAATCTTTCACTGTAGGAAATCTTTTCAAAAAAGCATGGTACTTAGGAATCACTCTATCCACTTGGGTCTGTTGTAGCATCATCTCAGAAACTAATATCTTATAAGGATCAGTTGTCTCTCTCCAAGGAAGTTTTCTTCCTTTTTCTTCATACCAAGAAAGAATGGTTTTTTGCAGCATAAAAAAACTACATCCCCAATATTTAAAAACACTACGAAAAACACAGCACTATGCGTATCGCCATGCCCTGTGAAAACCTGAGTACAAACGTCTACTTACGAGCCTATCCATTTGCAAAATTGATGTCAAAAGATCATGATGTCACTGTGCTTGGCCCCATAGAAAAAAAAGGTCTCTTTCCCCCTATAAAGAATGATACAAGCATCAAATACCTTCCCACAGCAAAAAAATATTTCATCCCAGGCTATATACACAATCAAAAAAATATCTATACACAACTCCAGGATGCAGAACTCATCCACGCATTCAAAGTCACCGCATGGTCCTACCTGCCTTCCTTACTTCAAAAAATAAAACACAAAAAGAAAATTGTCCTAGACATAGACGACTGGGAAAGTCAATATATCTTAGACTACTACTTGAAACCAAACCCAATAAAGTTAGCACAATTTACCTTCGTAGATATGTACATGCCAGAATCGTATTTCATCAAAAAACTTCTCGAATCACAAGTAAAAAAAGCAGATGCAGTTATTACCAGCTCAAAAACCTTGCAAAAAATGTTTGGTGGCACTTGGATACCTACTGGTCCCAATACAGACTATTTCAATCCAGAACATTTCACCGGAAAAAAGATACGAGAAGAATTTCAATTAAAAGATAAAACAATCATTCTCTTCATGGGCACACCAAAAAAACATAAAGGTGTAGATGAACTGATCCAAGCAGTACAAGAATTAAGAATACAAAATGAATCGTTACATCTTTTAATAGTTGGTGCAGAAAAAGATAATCCATACGTGCAAACCCTAAAACAACAACAAGGAATAACTTTAGTAGGCTACAGGGATCATAAAGAAATGCCAGACTTTCTCGCAGCAGCAGATATCGTGTGTATTCCTCACAAAAATAATAAATCTGCAAATGCACAACTTCCGATAAAAATATTCGAACCCATGTCCATGGAAAAACCAGTGATCACCACAGATACTACAGACATGAAAGAAATTTTTGAAAATTGCGGTCAAGTCATCAAACCAGATTCAGTACAAGCATTAAAAGAATCTATCCTCACATACCTCAATGACAAAGATCTCAGAATACAACATGGAAAGCAAGCAAGAAAAGAATGTCTCAATAAATATTCCTGGAAAATAATGAAAGAACGCACACAAGCAGTCTATGAATCACTGTAATCTTCGAACCATTTCCTTAATCTCATCCAAATCTTTTTGCATATTTTCTATTTCTCTTTCTGCTTTTCTATTAACATCATAATCATATTTTGCTTGTAACCTATCTCTCTGTGCAGCTCTATTCTGACTCATAAGAATAACAGGTGCCTGCACCGCAGCAAGTGTAGACAATATCAAATTTAATAAAATAAAAGGAAAAGGATCCCAGTAAAAAAGTGCATATACATTCAAAAGCATCCAAGAAAATAAAAAGAGAAAAAATAAAAACAGAAAAGTCCAGCTTCCAGCAAACACACTTATTGCATCAGCAGCTTTTTCACCTAAACTTAGTTTATGATGGGGATACTTATGAAACTTTATCATTATAAAAAATTCTAAGAGCAACAAACTTATAAATCTTGTTGTCAAGCCCTGCGGCGACTGAACAAGGAGCGAAGCGACGACAAAGATCCGTAAATCCTCCGTTTTTTTCCTAACAGGCTTTATTAAAAACAAATATGACTTAGTATATATGAATCAAAACATCATAGAACAAAAACAAAGAGACGCAGAACAAAAGTTCAAAGAATTTTTAGACAAACAACATGTCCCTTACTGGTACATTCAACAAGACATTGAAACATTTTCACCAGCATTAAAAAAACTTAACGTGCAAAGACCAGATTTTTTTATTCTCATCCCCAACTTTGGGTTTATTCTCATAGATGTAG
>CAYHUV010000113.1:0-2420 GCA_964359695.1 Candidatus Woesearchaeota archaeon | reverse complement strand
TCTAAGACTATTTGTAACTCCGAATCATTCATGACATAGACTTTTTCTTTTCCTTTGCTTACTCTGTACAAAGGAGGCATTGCTAAGTAAATATAGCCCCCTTCAATGAGTTTTGGCATGTATCTGTAAAAAAATGTTAATAATAAACAGGAAATGTGTGATCCATCAACATCTGCATCTGTCATGATAATAATTTTATGATATCGAGCTTTTGTAATATCAAATTCATCTCCAATACCACAGCCTATTGCAGAAATTAATGTTGTTACTTCATTATTTGCAAATATTTTATCTAATCGTGCTTTTTCTACATTGAGAATTTTTCCTTTAAGAGGAAGTACTGCCTGTGTTGTTCGTGTACGACCAGATTTTGCACTGTTGTGAACAAAAATCCCTGCTTCTAAAGCAAAATTATGGGTTTCTGGAACTTCTAGGTCATAAACGTCTATTTTCTCTTCTAATGGAATTATTTCTCTAATCTTGTGGTTATAGTTATTTATTGCCTCAAGGGTCTCTTCTTCCTTATTTTCAAAGAATCTTTTTTTAAAGGTGTTTAGTTTTAATAGATTTTTATTCTTCTTTTCTTTTCGGGTTGCTTCATACTTATTTAACTCCCCTTTTTCTGCTAGTTCTTTTAGTAATTTTATGGTATGATTGTAATAGGTTTTATTATAGGCTACTTTTCTTTTTTCTCTAAATTCTGGAGTCCATTGTTTTTTAGTTATTTCTTTTCTCCATGCTATAAGGCTTTCATTTTTCCATTGTTTTTTTGCTAAATTAGAAAGCTTTTCTTTTTGTTCTGGGTGCTTAGAGAAATATCCCTTTGTTTTTTCTGCTTGTATGGCCCTATTTTCTTCTTTATTCCAATATTCTTTTTGAGCTTCATTTAATAGCTTGTTATTTTTCTGTTGATATTCTTTATTGGTATTGTAGAATTCTTTAAATTTTTGAGCCATATATTCTTTGTATTCTGTATTTTCCCATTGTTTTTTTGCTCTTTTACTCAGTTCTTCTTTCATACTTAAGAGTGTTTTTCTTACTTTTTCCCTGTATTCTGGAGTTTTTCTTAATTCTCTTAGCTTTTCTAGAACTTCTTTTGTTTGAAGATTATATTGAGCCATTTTTCTATGAAGATCTAAATGTTTTTCTTTAGAAATCCTTAAGATATTTTCTGGAGAGTTATTCTTTTTGTTAAAATCTTTGTGATGCCTATGTTCTCCTTGCTCCTTCTTATAAATTCCATTTTCAAGATTAAATTCATCTGAAAGGATGTGTGTGAATATCCAGATATTTCTTTGATTATCATACACCATTTCGTAGCCTTCAATTGTAATTTTCCCTTCTTTTTTAGAAAACTGTCTATACAAAGGTGCTAAGTTCATATCTTTTGTAAGATCTTTTGCTTCTATGTATTCTCCAGTTGTTAGTCTAAACTTATGGTTTGGGGTACAAATAATTTCTTCATCATTATCTAAAATGACCTTCGTTATAGAAGCATTTCTTTTTGTTATTCTAGGATCTTTAATTTCTGCAATTTTTATTTGTCCTTTATTATCTAAAGTATAACAATAGTTTTTCTTTCCTTGTTCTTGTTCTACGATTAATTCCTTAAAGCTTAGGTTTCTTCCATCAGCTAATGCTACTTTTGTATCCCCAGAAAAACAGCCACCTGCTGAATCTCCTTCCACCAAGAAAATTTCTGATTTTGCGGGATCTTTCTCTTGACAATCTGCAAGTTTTCCAGGTAAAGATCCAGAAGAGAGAATTCCTTTTCTTCGTGCGAGATCTTTTGCTTTTCGTGCAGCTTCTCGCGCCTTTGCAGCAAGCAAAACTTTCTCAATAATCTTTTTTGCAATATCTGGGTGTTCTTCTAAGTAGGTTGCTAGTTCATTATACACTATTTTTGCAACAAGTCCTTTGATTTCACTATTTCCTAATTTTGTTTTTGTTTGTCCTTCAAATTGGGGATTTTGGACTTTCAAAGAAATTACTGCAGTTAAACCTTCTCTCATATCATTCCCAGAAAGTTTTTCTTCAACATTCTTGACATTTTTTTCAATATACTCATTAATGACTCGTGTAAGTGCAGTTCCAAAACCAACCACATGTGTTCCGCCTTCATGTGTGTTGATGTTATTCACAAAAGAAAAGAGATTTTCATTGTAGCTATCATTGTATTGTAAGGCAATTTCTACTACTGTCTTTTCTTCTTCTTTTTCAATGCAAATAGGAGGATGGAGAGTTTGTTTGTTTTTATTCAAGTAGCTGACAAATTCAATAATTCCTCCTTCATATTGGAAAATGTTTTCTTTGTTTTCTTCTCTCTCATCTTTGAGAACTATTTTAATTCCTTTATTGAGAAAAGCTAATTCTCTTAAACGCTTTGCAAGGATATCATATTCGAAAACAAGGGTTTCTTG
>CAYHUV010000112.1:0-2458 GCA_964359695.1 Candidatus Woesearchaeota archaeon | reverse complement strand
ATTGTCCTCCATATACGACACTGGAACAAAGGAAAAAAATACTTTCTGGAACATTAAAACCAGAGGATTTTTATAGTAGTTAAAATTATTTTTCTTTATTTGCGGGAGTGGCAGAGCCTGGTCAAATGCGCTAACTGATATTGTTTTGGCAATATTGGGCATAAGCTTGAGGGGCTAGTCTCTTAGTGAGTGCGAGGGTTCAAATCCCTTCTCCCGCATTAAAAATGAAAAATGAAAACAAATTTACAAACACGGACCTTGATTAGTGTGCTTAAGAAAGCTGGAAGAGAAACTCCTTTATGGAAAAGAGTAGCTGAAGAGCTAGAAAAGTCTACAAGAAGAATGGTTGCAGTGAATATTTCAAAGCTTGATAAAATTGTAGAAGAAGGAGAAATTGCACTCGTTCTTGGAAAAGTTTTATCTACTGGGATTTTATCTAAAAAAATAAATGTAGCAGCATTTTCATACTCTGAAGTTGCACGAGAAAAAATTATAGCTCAAAAAGGAGAGGCATTATCAATTTTAGAATTATTGAAAAAAAATCCTCAAGGAAAAAAAGTGAGGTTAATAAAATGACAGAGCAACATATTGTTATTAATGCAGATGGATTAATTTTAGGAAGAATTTGTAGTTATGTTGCAAAAAAAGCACTTTTAGGTTATACTATTGATATTGTAAATGTTGAAAAAATAATTGTTACTGGTGATAAAGATGTTGTTCTTGCTAAGTTTAAAAGATTTAGTAGAATGGGGGGACCATCTTTTGGACCTTTTATTGGAAAAAGTTCTCGGGATCTTTTCAAAAGAAGTTTGAAGAGAATGTTGCCACATAAAAAGTTTCGTGGAATTGAAGCTCTAGCTAGAGTAAAGGCTTATAAAGGGTTGCCATTACGATATAAAGATAAAAAATTAGAAACATTGCCTGAGGCTGATGTGTCTAAAATTCCTAATACAAAATATTTACGTTTAGAACGTGTTACTCAGTTTTTAGGTGGAAAATGAAAATTGTGCAAGTATCTGGAAAGAGAAAACGAGCAGTTGCTAGGGCTAGATTAAAAGAAGGTAAAGGAATTATTAGAGTGAATTCTTTAACTCTTGAGGGATTTACTCCGGAGCTTGCTAAGCTTATGATTATGGAGCCTATTATGCTTGCTGGTGATCTTGCAAAAGGAGTGGATATTGATGTTCGTGTGCAAGGTGGAGGATGGCATTCTCAAGCTGATGCTGTGAGATTAGTTGTTGCTCGAGCATTAGTACAATTTAGCGGATCTAAAGCTTTGAAACAGAAATTTTTAGATTATGATCGTCATTTACTTGTTGCAGATACTAGAAGAGCTGAACATTCAAAACCTAATGATTCAAAACCTAGAGCTGCACGTCAGAAGAGCTATCGATAATCGCCCCTTATTAGTAGTAAATATTTTCTTTTCTTTATAAATTTTTCTTGCTTGGACACGCGGCACGGGTGCGCGTAGAGCTTATAAAGTTTTTTTCTTTAGAATATTCTTATGGACAAAACAATTTTATTAAAACAATTTATTCCTGAGTTTATCTTAACAGAATCTGGTAAAGCATATCCTAGTACTATTGTTGACAAAGAGGATAGATCTCTTGTGAGTTATACTACAATTGAAGGAAATAACTCTCATAAAACTTATAGTGAAGTTATACCAGCAACTCTTTCTAGAACTAAAGAAACTTTTGAAGTTCTTGGTTTGCTCCAAGCAGAAATGGGAAAAACAAATAATGGATGTCTTGTATTTGCAAATTGTGAATATAAATTAGTGAATAAAGTTCTGCGATGGTTTGCAAAAGAGTTTGATATTCCCCCTACCCATTGGAGTTGGTATATTCGTATAAATTTAGAAGAACCAAATGATCCTAATATATTGAGAAATCTTACAGAAGAAATGAAGGCATATTGGCTTGCACATGCCCCTATTGATTTTACAATGGCTCATCCTAAAACTCTTTGTTTTGTGAAGGAAACGGAAAACAAAACTCCAAAAAATCATGGAACCATCATGATTGAGCTGAAGCGAAATCTTTTTAGTCAAATTATAAAAAAATATGTTAGAGATTTAAGTTATTCTATGCTTAATTATGAAAAAGAAGAAATCCAGGCATTTATGAGAGCAATCATTGCTGGTGAAGGTTGTGTTGAGCTTAATAAAAATGAAATGAAGTATAGAGTTCATATATCTGTTTCTAAGGAAAATGAAAAGGAAATATACTTTTTGTGTTTGCAAAAATTAGGTATAGTTAGTAAAAAATATCCTGGCGATAAATTAGTTATCTCCAGAAGAGAAAATAATCTTCAACTTCTTGAACAGCAATTGATGACTTTAAGCTCTAGTAAATATGCTAAATTTCTTTACATGATGAAATTGTATGATGGCATACGAAATGAAACAGGGTATTTTCGACCTAAAGGAGTGAATAGGCCAGCAAACAAAACT
>CAYHUV010000111.1:0-2664 GCA_964359695.1 Candidatus Woesearchaeota archaeon | reverse complement strand
TTTCAGTTGATTGCCCCCATTCCTTACCCTGCTTGTTAAAATCTGTTTCTCCATGACGAACTAGGAATATACGCATCATTATATATTGCCCCATTAAATTTATATCTTTTATTGTTATGATTTAACTATGATCCTTGTCTAAAATAACCTGTTTTTATAAGTTTACAATTTCTTTCTATAAAAAAATGAAACCAACAAAAATTCTTTATGCAAACCAAAAAGAACTCTGGGAAAGAGCCTATTTAATCCCTTTTAAGAAGATTTTAGAAAGATTCTAAAGCAGGTATTTTCTGTTTCGGAGAAATCCTTCTTTGAATTTTAACAAAGTCTCCATCTTCTGTAAATAGAAAGGTTTGAAAACCTAATTCTTTAGCAGCAAAAATATTCTTTTCTTTATCATCTACAAAAAGGATTTCTGAAGCCTCAAAAGAAAGTTCTTTAAGGACCTTTTCAAAAACTCTTGAATCTGGCTTTGCAATCTTCATTTTATGAGAGAAGAAAGTTTTTGTAAAGAACTGTTCCAGTTTAAAATAAGAATATTGTTTTTCGATGAGGTCTTCAGAACTATTACTTAAGAGAATTAGAGGAAGATTCTGTTTTTTCATCAATTGAAGAAAATCAATTGCCCCTATGTTCATCTCAAAAAGATCCTGGGTTGTAAATTCTTTTGCTTTTATTCCTAATTCCCCAAGAACTCCTTTCTCAAAACTAGGATGATCTAGAGCCCCAAACCACATCTCTTTACTTGTAAGTGTACCTATTTTCGTTAAAGCCCAATATTTCTTTCTTTTCTCTTTGACAATTTCTTCAGAAACATGTGCTAATTGTAAAAGTTTTTGATCTAGTTTTGGATTAATTTTTCTAAATAAAACTCCATCTGCATCCAAAACGATAGCTTTTATTCTAGTCATATGATTTGAGCTCTCTCTAAAAACCTACATATACTATGGTTAAACTCCTTTATATGTTTAACGTCACAACCTTCTTCTTTAAGAATATCTGTTGCATCTTCCACTTTTTTATAATGAAAGTCAAAACCTTCTCTCATTTCTCTATATGTCAAAGATTTTTTATCTCCTAACATCATAAATCGTGTATTTCTAAATACTTTATTTGCATGGAAAACAACATCTACATAGGGCATTTGTCGTATAAATTCATCAAAATCTAATCCTCGTCTACTACAATAAAGCCCATAAATTCTCATACGCTCTGCATCAGTTAATCGAAGTGGACCATATTCCAGAAGACTTTTTAGACTGAACTGCGGAAGAGTGAGTGTATTATTAGTTTCATCAATTTTTACTAAACCTACCCAGTTCCCAAGATTTGCATCAACATGTTCTACAGGCTGGCAAGATTGTAAAACTGGCTCAATTTCTATTAATAAGGCTTGTTGCCATAACTCTTGTTCAAGAGGGATAATATCTACTAGATGTTTTCTATATTTAGATAAAGAATAACCGCTATACTTCTTTCTTTCAAAAGGAAGATCTCCACTTCTATCATGAACTTCAGCAAGGTGATAAACCATCTGTTCTAAATGAGGTATTTTCCCTTCTCTAACAATCTCCAGAGCCGTTGGACCTTCAATATATTCAAACAAGAGAAAGTCTCTCTCACTAAAATAAACTTGGGGATAATTATCTGGAAAGAGTATTTTTTTCCTTCTTAAATTTGAGGCTTCAATTTCTCCTCTTTTATGTTCTTTAAAAATAAATTCACCTCTATGTAACTTAACAAGAAGTTGTAGCCCTTTTCCTTCATAGACTCCTTGAGCAAGATCTTTTATTTCTATAACCTTGCCACATAGTCCTTCATAACTTAGGGCTTCACGAACATCTTCTCTTCCAAGTAATGTTTCTATTCTTTTATAATCTATCATCCTAAAGCCTCCTTAAGCACATACTTTTCTACATCATTCCAAACTTCAGAAAAAGGTCTAGAAGTATCAATCATTCTTGCTGAGGGAACAATACTAACTAGTCCTTGATATCTTGCTCTAAAATGAGTAAGATCTTTTAGATTTTCAAATCTTGATTGTGGTTTTCCACCTTGTCTAGCTCTTTGAATAATTCTCTCTAAGGCTAATTCAGGAGTACAATCTAATATAAACAATAAATCTGGAGTTGGATTTGCTCTATTTAATGCTAGAATGTCTTGAACATTGAATCCTTCAATCTGGCAATATACACACGCACTAAAGTAAGATCTATCTGAAACAAATATTGTCCGTTCTAATTCCAGGGTAATCTCAGTTGTATATTGATGTCTGGCATCAGAGGCAAAAAGATAGGTCTCTAAAATAAGGTCTCTCTTTTCTCTAGCTCTTGCTTCTCTAATCTGTGGTCTAAGATAGTTAGTGGGGAAATCTATTTTTCTTGCACGTATTCCTCTTTGTTCTAGAAACTTTATAGTCTCTTGGGTAATAGTACTTTTACCGCTACCACTAATACCCTCAACAAAGATAGTTTTATGCATTCCCTCTCCACAGTTTATATGCCTCAACTAGATGGGGCGTTGTTCTATTTTCCTTCATAAGCGTGTGTATCCTTACTGGAGAAATAAACTCTCTTCCTTGAAGAAAGTCAAAAGGTAAACTCCCTTCCTTTGGTCTCGCAATGTATAATCCACAGACTTCATTTTCAAAATCATCCCTTATTC
>CAYHUV010000110.1:0-2707 GCA_964359695.1 Candidatus Woesearchaeota archaeon | reverse complement strand
TATGATCCAGAAAAACTAAAACTTTTTCTTCAAGTAGTTTATCAAGATCAATGGAAGAATGTTGACATGGCTCTTCTCTATGGTTCGCAAAAACCCTCTAGTGATATTGATGTTTTTATTGTTTCAAATACATCTAGAAACTTTTTTAATGGATGTTTAGATATTTATGAGTTAGAAAGAACAGAATTTGACTTTCTTTTAGAACGCTTTGATATTTCTGTCACAGAAGCACTTTCTACAGGAATCCCTATCTATGGGGAGGGTCTGTGGAGACAAGTACAGGAGCAAATGAAAACACAGCCTATAAAAAAGAATGCAGCAAGACATAATCGAAGAAAAGCTGAAGTATTGAGAACAGAAACCAATTTTGTCTCAGAAAGAGAAAAAAAGATAGCCCTGTCCTATGAAATGAGTTATAGAAGGGCAGGAGAACTTCTTGCACAGGGAAAAAGGGTTCTAGGCCAAAAAGATCTTCTTTAAATCTTTCAGTCGCCGCAGGGCTTGACAAAAAAACGAACGCTACAATACGTAGGTTTTTACAGTCGGTAGTTTTATATAGGAGTTTTACCACTAATATAAGAGGAAAAATGGCACTAAGAAACACACTTTTATGCACTGGGCTTTTAGGCCTATTAGGGGCGCAAGAAGTTCAAGCACAGGATACGGGAAATGCTTATGATAGTTTAACTCATGGTGAAACTTTGCAACTTCTTGCAAAAAAATCAGAAAAAATTAACTATCAACAATTTAATGAAAAAGTAAGTAACTATAGTGGTGCTGTTATAATGCTTGCAACAAATACCTGCCCTTCTAAAGAAGGAGAACCAGTTAATAGAAATATGGAACTCGTATATATTGGATTAGTTGATAAATTTGCTAATTCTAAAGTGAAGGATTTACCAATAAAATTTACTTGGTTTGATACATGTGGAAGAAGTATGGCGGATCTTTTAGGAATACCTGGTTTAGAAACACATATGTATCTTAATGGAAAACAAATTGACGTGATGAAGGATGGTCCTATTAGTGAAAGGGGAGTTCAAGCATTTAATACAAATATGACTTTATGGATTGAATATACTCTTCTTGGGATAAAACAACCTGAAGATAAAGATAAGGATGTTGTTGCACTTTACAAGGGGACTTCAAACCTTGAAGCATATCCACGGTCTGAGATTCAGAAGTAAAGTTTTATATAGAATAGTTTCTTAGTTTTTGACTAGAGAAAGATGGTGATAGAATCCTCGGATAAAAGAACTGTAGTAAATATGCTTTTTTTAATCTTATTTTCTTTGTTTTGTTTTTCTTTAGTTCTTGCATTAACAAAAGATATTGAACAAGAATCTGAATCAGCAACATCAGAAGGGAGTACAATCCCAACAGCCACCACAGACACTTGTGCAGAAGGATACACATGTATTGCAGGTTCAAAAGCAACAAAAACGGAACCAGCAACGCCTCCAAGCTTGACTGTGACTTCAGATGCACCGCTCACAAAATTTGAAAATATCCCTGCTGGCACAGAAATCTACACAGAGTATGGAGATTTTACAGGAGCAGATTTGAGCAATGCAGTCTTTGGCAACGGCGGCCTGTACGAAGCAACGATAACTGGCATCGCTGCAGGAACAACCATGTATTTCCTTTCTTCTTTTGACGATCAACTTTTCAAACTAGAAGCAGGTTCAGATGCAAGTGAAGTTCGTGTCGTGCAGTTTCAAAAAGATGGTTCATCGCAAGAAAGAATTTATTTTGATCTTGCAGAAGGAGATATCATTTCCCAAGGATCACTTTTAGAAGAAGCAGATTACCACTTCCTTGCACAGGGCGATGACAGTGTGTACATATACAACAAGAAGTATGGTTTCATAATATTCTAACCTTTTCTTTCATCGCTTCGCTCATGGCCTCAGTCGCCGGCAGAGGCTTCTACAAAAAACAAACGCTACAATACCTTGGTTTTTACAGTCGGCAGCTTTATATAGGAGTTTTACCATTAATATAGAAGAAAAATGGGACTAAGAAACACACTTGTATCTGCTGGCCTTGTAAGCATTTTAGGGACTCAAGAGGTTCAAGCGCAGGATACTGGAAAGCCTTACACGGAGCTTTCTGCAGCTGAAGTGCAAGCGAAAGTTCTGAAAAGAGCACAAAGATTTCGCTATGAAGATTTTAAACGATTGGAAGGAAAAAAAGATTTTGATGGAGTTGTTCTTGCTTCTTCTACCTGTGCAACAGAAAAATTTGAATTATTTACACATGATGAGATTATCTTCTTGCAGCTCATGGAGAAGTATGAAGGAAAATAAAGCTTTACAGGTGATACTTTAGTCTTTGGCTATTTTGATATTTGTGGATGAAGTGGTGCTGATGTATTAGGAATTGATGGACTTTCATTCATCATGTACCTTGATGGAAGAGAAATTGATCGGAGAAGAGGTGGTCCAACTGATGCAAAAACATTAGAAGGAAATGTTAAGGCAATGAATGCATGGATAGATACAAATTTATTTGGAAAACCTTATGTTAAGAAAAATGAAAATAAAAAGGTTGTATTCAATGGAAAATATGAACCTTCCATTGAACCTTTTTCTCTACCATAAAAATTTATAAACTGTGCCTTCTTCTATACGGTATCATGAAAATAAGGTGTGTAATATTATTTTTTATTCTGCTTATCATAGTTGTAACGATTGTTATTGGTTCA
>CAYHUV010000109.1:0-2881 GCA_964359695.1 Candidatus Woesearchaeota archaeon | reverse complement strand
AGATCAGTCACTACTGGAGCAACAAAAGTAGAACGTAATGCATCAATATCTTTTTGGCTAAAGGCATCTGCATAAAGATTTAAAGAAGGATGTAACATTTTTGCTTGTTCTTGAGTTAGATAAATTTCTTTTTTATCTTCTTCTAAAGAAACCTCTTTTTTATCTTCAATAACCTCTCCCCTTTTTGGATTATGAATTCGAGGAGATAATGATCCATTCAACCCCATTGCAACATAGAATCCTATAAGTCCTCCAATCCCTAAACATTGCCATTTATTCATCCTTAAACACAAAAACAAAGCCTTTATATACTTTTCTAAAGTAGCCCCTGATAAGGGATAACAAAAAGTAGTCCCAAATATACAATTCACACAAAAAAAGACTTGCAAACAAACAGTTATCTAAGATCCACTTAAATCTTTTCAAAAATATCCTGTAAAGTTACTTTTTCAAAAAGAATACAACAAGTTATTTAAACTTCTCTCATATACATCTAAGAAAAGAAGATGGCTGTACAATTAAATTATTTGGCACCTAAAGGATGGAAACCTTCTGAGGATGACCTCATTACATTAATCAAAGTTGAACTTTCTAAGACAGCACTTAAAGAAGCAAAAGGAAAAAATATAAAAAAAATATTCGAAGAAGCTGCAGCTTCTGTTGCTTCAGAATCTTCTACTGGTACTTGGACAAAAGTTTACGACGGCCCAGGTTCAGGCATTCCTCTTGCAACAAAACAGCGGGCTTTCGCTTTTGACTTAGACTACAAAAACCACATGTTCAAAGTTGCCTATCCTCTTTCTTTGTTTGAATTAGATAACATTTCAGGATTATTCGCAGGCATTATTGGGAATATTGCTGGTATGAAAATGGTTTCAGCCATGCGTGTCTACGACGTAAAATTCCCTAAAAAAATGATTCAAGCATATCCTGGGCCACAATTTGGTATTGCAGGTGTAAGAAAACTTCTCAACAAACCTAAAGGTCCCCTAGTTACAACAGTTCCAAAACCAAAAATCGGACGCACAGCAAAAGAACAAGCAGACTTGGCAAAAATTCTTTTCACTTCTGGCCTAGGTACATATGATGGAATTAAAGATGACGAAAATCTCACCAGTTTATCATTTAACACATTTGAAGAGCGTACAAAACTCGTTTTAAAAGAACTCAAAGCAGCAGAGAAGCAAACAGGGAAAAAAAAGTTCTACCTCTGTAACATTTCACACTCCAATATTGAAATAATGAGAAAGCATGCACAGCTTATCAAAGACAATGGAGGCATTTTCATGATGCTTGATGTAATCTGTACAGGTTTCGCCGCTGTTGATACAATGCGCCGTTATAATCCAGGTTTGGCAATTCATGCACATCGTGCAATGCACGGATTTATTACGCGAGATAATTCTCCTGGAGTCCATGGTCATGGTAAACTTTATGGTTTTTCAGTCTCGATGATTTTTCTTGCAAAAACATTTCGATTATTAGGAGTAGATACTTTACATGGTGGTTCTCCACTTGCAAAAATGGAAGATTATGGAGAAGCTAAATATATTCAACAAGTATTGCAAGAACAACATCTTAAACCAGATTCAAAAATTCCTACCCTTGGTCAAGAATGGTATCATATCAAACCAGTTTGGATGACTGCTTCTGGTGGCTTGCATCCAGGAGACTTTGAAATGGTAATGAAAATACTAGGAGAAGATCTTATTATTCAATGTGGTGGAGGATTGCTTGGACATCCTGATGGTGTAGAAGCAGGAGTCATTGCAATTGAACAAGCACGAGAATTAGCAATGAAAAAAATACCTCTAAAAGCTTGGGTGAAGAAACATCCAAAGTCAGAACTTGCTGCAGCAGTAAAACTCTGGGGTTATGGCCCAAGGATTGTGTATTAATATGGGAAAATCAGTATCAATAAATCAAAAGACCCTAGGAATTATTTTACTAGTAGCACTTGCATTCCAATATATTTCTTTTTTTGGTTTGGGAAATATAGGCTTGATTGCAATTCTCGTAGTAGCTTTAATACTCCTTTTGAAATAATCAACTTCTTTTCAATAAGATATAACAAGTAGGCTCTAACATCTTTTTCTTCAAGACAAAGAGAACTTTTTCCTGCTTGAGTAAGAAATGTACGAATAATATACACGTAACTTTTGTGTGTCTTGGGACTATATCCCTGTAAAAGAAGTTCTTCCTTTACTTTTTGTATTTCTTCTGTTATATGCTCCATAGAGAATCTTACAATTCAAATAAATATAAAGATTCTAGCATAAAAACCGAAAATCTTCCGAGGAAATAAGCAATAAGTTCGTATAATAGTTGTTATATTCAATTCGGTCTGGCTCACAAAACATTTAAATCCTTGCAATTTTTATTATAATTATGACTATGAAAATATATTTTGCTGGTTCAATTCGTGGAGGAAGGGATGATAAAGAATTATATCTTCAGCTAATCCAACACCTTGCTCAACACGGCCAAGTTTTAACTGAGCATATCGGCGATGGAAGCTTAACAGAGTTTGGCGAAGATGGTCCGTCTGACGAGTGGATTTATAATCGTGACATGGATTGGGTTCGCCAATCAGATGTCGTAATCGCAGAAGTTTCCACACCATCGCTCGGTGTTGGATATGAAATAGGAAAAGCTGAAGATATGAACAAAAGGATGTTATGTTTATACAGGAACCAGCAAAATAAAAGATTATCAGCTATGATTAGTGGAAATTCAAACGTAAAAATTGCAAGATATAAAACATTAAAAGACGCAATCGATCATATTGATATCTTCTTTAAATCGCTGAAGTAGTGAGCCAGACCGAACTCTGAAATTTCCCTTCGGGACGTTGCACTAAATTTCAGCCCTTCGGGGAATA
>CAYHUV010000108.1:0-2895 GCA_964359695.1 Candidatus Woesearchaeota archaeon | reverse complement strand
AATAAGAACTATTCTTTCCATTTGTACAGGAGCTAGTATTGACCTCATTTTTATGCTATTATAGTGATCTTGCACCCTGGGCCTGTCTTTTGCAGATTTACAAAATGCAGCTTTAGCAACAGCTTCTTTTCTTTCTAGACAAGGAAAATTTCTTCCAAAACTTTTTTCTGAGAGAGCCTTAGAATATTTTTCTGGAACCCAAAGTGTATTACTTTGCATTAGCGAACTCTTAGGTACTGGAACTAAACAAGTATTTTCACTAAAAAAATCTTTAAAAGGTAATAATCTCATTTCTGTTTCTAATTTCTCTACTAAAAAATGGGACATAGCCCTTGGAGGCTCACCTATAAATCCCTCTGACTTTACACTATCCAATACATTTCTTTCTTTTTTTTCTTCATCAGTCTCTGCCTTTTTGGTATAATACGTTAAATAAGATCCAAATTTAAGCTTAGAAGGCATCTATTGCTACTCCCTTACCTATACTAGGAAGTATTTCCAATAGAAGTTTGATTTTATTTCTAGGAAGAACTTCTGCTCCATATTTCTGTAATTCTATGGGCCATTTTAGTGCTGAATTTAAAACTATATCCTCTGTTAGAAATAAATGCCGACCTAATCGTAAGGCCTCCCACCCTTGGTGAATCGTTCCACTTTTTTCTCCAGCTTCTATAATAATAGAAATATTTGAAATTAAAGCCATTGTCCTATTCCTAACTGGAAAATTTTTTGGTTGAATAGGAGACCCTGTTGGAAATTGAGATATTGCTAAATGATTCTTCATAATTTCTTCTTGTAATCTTTGATTCTCTTTAGGAAAATATTTATCAAGCGGAGTTCCAAGTACAGCTATAGTTTTTCCACCTAACTCTATAGCAGTCCTATGCGCAACAGAATCAATTCCTTGTGCTAATCCACTAACAATAGTAACACCATTGTACACTAAAAATTGGGTTATAATTTGTGCGTTCCTTATTCCTTCATCTGTAGGATGTCGAGTTCCAATAATTGAGACTCTAGGACCTTCTTGAAGAATATTTTTATTTCCTTTGAAATAAAGAATAGGTGGAGCAAACTTCTTCTCTATATCATTTAATGGTCCAATTAGTTCTTCAGAAGATATTTTATGGATTATGCTATCAGCTTCTTTCATGCTTCACCCCCACAATTGATAATAGAATATTATTGTTACTTAATAATTTTTCCTCCTTGGACAGTCGGACACGTTGGCACGGTGTGCGCGGAAGATTTATAAACTAAAGCCCTCAATAATATTCTTAAAGCTAAGAAAACTTATATTTTCTATTTATGAATGTTATTGAATTACCAAAGGTGAAGCTATGACACAAGATCGAATTTTAAATGGGAAATTGGAATGTATGTATGATTTTAAATATGATATTCTCACTTTCCATGTTAAGGATAGGGATTATAAAATGTCAGTAGAAGTACAAAATTTTGTCATTGATATTGATACAGAAGATTTTGTCACTGGTGTTAGAGTTATTGATGCTTCTAAGGTCTTTAGTCTCCATAAAAGCGTTCTTAAAGATATCGTTCAAGGTCAATTTCAGGCAGTCATAAAAGATAATGTTATTACAGTGAGATTAGGGTTTATTGGAAAGATGAGAAATAAGGTTATTAGTAACAAAGATCAACAGGTTACTGTTCCCTTAAGTGAAAAAATAAAAGTTGAAGATTCTGAAGTTATTGCAGAAGAGATGATGGTTGCTCATTAGATTATTACTATTCTTCATCAGTTTTCTTCCTAGTTACTTCTTCAGGGATTCTATATTCCACCCATCTGACTTTCTTTTTGTCAATGGCATCTTTGAGATTCTTTTCGTGAGCATTTATTTTTGCATTTCCACTCTTTACTTCTACAAAGATCACTTCTTCTATGTGTTTACTATCTGCTCCTTTGAAGACTATAAAATCTATGGGTTTTCCTATGAATCTACACTCTGTAGGGCTAAAGGGAAAGTTAGGCAGGAAGGGAGCTAATTGTTCTGAGAATTGACCGCCTAAAACGGCTCTTGATTTTGCAATTGCGTCTTTACGGTGTTCTGGCATGAGTTCACTTTCCCATTCGTTGTGCTTTTTATAGGAACCGTATTTCTGGCCTAGGTAGAAGGCGAGAGCTGTGAAAATAATGAATACTAGTATTAGGATAATTGTTTCTATCATGGCTTTTTAGAAGGATGATTTTGTTTTTATAGTTGTTGCTCCGGAAATCTTGCGGTTTTTTGCTGGGAGAGTTACACTAGATCATATTGAGGCTATCAAAAGAAAAAAGACTTATAAATATTATAAAGGAAATCAAAGGGAGGCATTATTCTTAATTAATGGGCGATTAGAAGGTAGAGAAATTAGTACTACGACAGAGATTTTATCTAAAGAGTGGATTTTAGAATTAATAAAACAAGGAATAAAAATGGAAAAGATCTTTAAAAAGCCTCAGGATATTGAATGGGGAATATATAATAATGAACTTTATACTTTACAATCAAGGCCTATAACAATATGAATTTAATAGAAACTGAAAAATTTGCGAAAGAACATTTTAGAGTTTTAGATAAACAGGAATATGATTGGAATATCCTGCATTCTGAGTGTATTATTGAAATATTAATAATTCTATCAAAGGATTATGAAGCAATAAACTTAGAGAAGTTAAAAGCATTGGTATATATACATGATATTGGCAAAATTATTCAAGAAGAAAATCATGCTAAATTGGGATTAGAAATCTTAGAAAGGGAATTTGAATTAGATATTATAGATAAAGACTGTATTTTGAATCATGGGAGTTCAGGAAAACCTGTTACTAAAGAAGGAGAAATGTTTAGGTTTGCTGATGGTTTATCTTTGTTTCATAATAGATCCCTAAAATTT
>CAYHUV010000107.1:0-2934 GCA_964359695.1 Candidatus Woesearchaeota archaeon | reverse complement strand
GCTGATCATAATGAGATCCCTTCCAAACTTCAAGTTGTGTACTTTCTCCAGAATCTTCTAGACAATCTACACGCATACCATTCTTTCGATGGAGTGCATTTATAACAGCTTGAAGTCCCATAGCAAAAAAGATTTATCCTCCATTTAAAAATGTATTTGAGTTAGATTTAAAAAGCAGACGAAAACTCTGTAGTGTAATATGGAAGTAGCAGAAGGGTTAATACATAAGTGTCTTATTGTTGGTACTCACTTGGTGGAGAGTAAATTAGAAAAGGCTAAGGATCCAGATCTTCTTTTGTGGTCAGACAATTCATATTTCTATCATGGACCATCAGAGTTAGAAGTAGAGGTTTGGATGACCTGTTGTGGAGGGTTGGATGTGATAGTGCATAAATTTGGATCTTGTGTACTACACTATAAGTCTTATGAATCTTTTGATGAGCCAGATGAAGTAGTAGATTTGTATAAGCCTGGTTACTGGGAAGAAGTTATTGATGGGTTATATCAGGGCTTAAAGGGAAAAGGGTTAGATTATGTAAGGTATTGGTAGTAACCATAAAACCTTATTTTAGTTTGTATTTATTTATCTATTCTTCAAAGCAATCTTCGCCTTGACCATCTGATGCATTCGTTGCAAGAACTGTTGTTTATCTTCTAATTTGAGAATGTCAGAGTATCCTTGCATCACGAGGTTCAGAGCAAAAGGGCTTGGAATAAATGTATGTGTCTCTTCAATTTTTATTTTTCCTTCTTCAATCTTTTGTAACACTTCTAACGCAGAATCATAATCCATCAAATCCTCAAGTACTTCTCTTCTTGTTTCTCGTAAAATAAAAAAATTCTCAGAAATCCTTCGCACTGCATTGAGCAGAATCATAGAACTAACTTGTTGCCTTCCTACTCTCCTCTTTATACCGCCATAAGTTCGTAAAATCATCAGCGCACGTCCAGCACAATGTCGAAATCTTCTTTTAAGGATCTCAGATTTATCCACTGCAAGCTCCAACACTTTTCGTAGCTCTTTACTTTTAAGCATAGAAAATGCTTTAGACACATTCACATTTCTATCATAAGAAATATAAAACCCATTATCACTAATACCTAATTCGACATCTTTATGCTGCGCTCGTGAAATAGCAAAAGCAACTGCCCTAGAGAGAACATCATTCACTCGTCTTCCATAGAGTGCATGAAAGATAACATAATTCTTCATATGTTCATCTCTATAATGTTCAATAAGGAGTTTTTTCGAACTGGGCATGCCAATGTAATCATATTGATCTTTGCAATAATTATACAATGCATCTGCAGCAACTTTGTCCACATACAAATATTCATGAATAAAATCTAGAACTTCCTTTTTGTCTTGTTTTTTCTTAAACTTCTCTCCAATGAGTTCTCTAAAATTTCCAATTCCTTGTGCAAGGTCATACGATAAAGGTAAACGATCCGAATACCACGATGGAACAGTTGGTTTCTTTCCAGGCATAGGAATAACTTGAGCAATCATTCCTCGTGCAAAATTAAATTGATAAGTATTCCCCCCAAGAACAAAAATATCTCCTTTGTCTAATTTTTCAAGGAAAGCTTCATCAATCATCCCAATCTTATTCCCTCGTTGATCTTTGACAATAACTCCTTGTTGATCTGGAATTGTTCCGATATTGGTCATGTATATCACTCGAGACATTCTTCCTTTCTTTCCAACTTTTCCTTCTTCTTTATTCCACCAAATTCGCGCATAAATATATCGCTCTTCTAAAGAAATAAAATTTCCTGCAAGATAATCTAAGACTTCTTCAAAATCTTTTTTACTCAGGTCTCGATAGCAATAGGAACTTTTTACAGTGGTGTACATCTCTTTGACATCCCATACATCCTCAAGAGCCATGCCAAAAAGTTGTTGTGCTAGAACATCCAAACAGTTTGTAGGAATATGTATTCTATCAATCTTTTTTTCTTTTGCAAACTTCAACATAACGGCACACTCGACAAGATCATCTCTATCTTGCACAAGGATTTTTCCTTTAGTAATTCCACTGAGATGGTGGTTAGATCTTCCCGTTCTTTGTAATAATCTTGCAACAGACTTTGGACTTCCCAAACAGATAACAAGATCGATAGAGCCTATATCTAGGCCGAGTTCAAGTGAAGTAGAAGTGACAACAGAACGTAATTTTCCTGCTCGCAAATCATTCTCAAGTTTGAGTCTATGCTCTTTAGAAAGCGATCCATGATGTGCTCCAATCAAGTCTCTTTTTTCTTTTGTTTCTTCATCAAGATTTTCATACTTATGTGGAAATTTGTCTTTAAGATGGTGCACAACTCTTTCAGTTGCTGCTCGTGTATTGGTAAAAATAAGAGTTGTTTTATGCTCTTGAATAAGTTGATCTAAAAGATTATAAGTTTTCTTTTCAATATCAGAATAACTTTCATTCACAAAATCTTCTACAGGAGAAATAACTTCAATATCATTTTTTTTCAAATATTGTACATCAATAATTTTACAGTCTCTTTCATTTCCTACAAGGTACTGTGCAACCTCAATTAATGGACTCACAGTGGCACTCAAACCAATTCGGCACATTCCTGGAGATAACCTCTGCAACCTTTCCAAGCTTAAAGAAAGATGCACGCCTCGTTTACTATCAGCTATTGCATGAATTTCATCTGAAATAATCCAATCTACCTGCTTCAAATGCTCCACAAATTTAATTGAAGAAAGAAGAAGTGCTAATGTTTCAGGTGTTGTTATGAGAATATGAGGGACTCGTTTGAGCATTTTTTGTTTTTCACTAGGAGTTGTATCTCCAGTTCTTACTGCAACACGAATGCCAAACTTTTTCCCTGCAATAGTTTCCATTTCTTCTAAAGGTCCTAAGAGATTTTTTTCAATATCATTATTCAGTGCTTTAAGTGGACTGATATAAACTG
>CAYHUV010000106.1:0-2986 GCA_964359695.1 Candidatus Woesearchaeota archaeon | reverse complement strand
CTAGAAAAATGTTATTCTATTCTTGCTGATGGAAAAATACGGAAGATTACATCACAGGATAAGAAAAAAATTATTGAGCAAAATGAAATTTATTCTAAGAAGGCTTTACGAGTGTTGGCGTGTGCTTCAGGAAAAAAAGAATTGGTGTTCATTGGGCTTGTGGGGATGATTGATCCTCCACGAGAAGAAGTGCGAGATGCCATTGTACTTTGTGAGAGGGCTGGTATTCGTAGTGTGATGATTACTGGGGATCATGAGCTTACTGCAAGAGCAGTTGCAGCGCGAGTCGGTATTATAGGTGAATCGATGCAGGGAAGTGTTTTAGATTCTTTGAGTGATAAAGAATTGCAGAAGATAGTGAAGAAAATTTCTATTTATGCGCGTGTAAATTCTTTGCATAAAGCGCGAATATTAAAAGCTTTGCAGGCAAATGGTGAGATTGTTGCAATGACTGGCGATGGAGTGAATGATGCACCTGCATTAAAGCAAGCAAATGTTGGAGTGGCAATGAATATTAAAGGGACAGATGTGTCGAAAGATGTTTCTGACTTAATTTTATTGGATGATAATTTTACAACGATTGTTGCAGCTGTTGAAGAAGGGAGAATTATTTATGCAAATATAAAGAAGTTTGTGAAATATTTACTTTCTGCTAATTTTGGAGAAGTTGCTTTGGTGTTTGGATCTTTACTTTTGGGTTTACCTTTGCCTTTATTACCTATACAACTTCTTTGGGTGAATCTTGTGACTGATAGTTTCCCTGCTCTTGCTTTAGGTGTTGATCCTGCTGATCCTCAAATTATGAAGAAGAAGCCACGAGACCCTAGGGAGAGTTTCTTTTCTCGAATGAAATTATTCTTAATCTTTTCTACTTTATTTTCTGTATTGCTGACAATGGGTTTATTTTTAGTGTATTATGGAATGACAGGAGATTTAGATAAAACAAGGACTGTAGTATTAACTGCTTTGATTTTATTTGAGTTGTTTCTTGTTCTTACTTGCCGTTCTGAAGATGGACCAATTTATACTTTGAAACATAATTGGTGGTTGTATGGTGCAATATTGCTTTCTTTAGGATTGCATTTGATATTGTTGTATAGCCCTTTAGCTGGATATTTTTCACTTGTTCCTTTAACTTTGATAGATTGGCTGTGGATAGTTCCACTTTCTGCAATAGGCTTTGTTTTCTTTGAGTTGAAGAAAATCTTTTTGGGAAGATATTTAAGTAAGAATGTATAGTCGTAAGGTATGAAAATAGAAGAAATAAAAGCAGGAGTTATAAAAAATTCTCGTGGAGAAGATGCTATAGAAATTCTTGTCAATAAAAAATATAAGGGGTCTACAGCTTCTGGTGCGTCTAATGGAAAACATGAAGTTCCTTGTTTTTCTCCTAAGGGTATTTCCTTTTCTGTGGATTTTGTGAACAAGAATTCTCATTTTAAAAATTTTTATTTAGAGGAGTTTTCTGATCTTGCTGTATTTGATCCTTTTATCCCTATCATAGGTGGAAATAGTGTAGTTGCTTTACAACTTGCTTGTTTGAAAGCAATGGCTGATAATAAGGTATATTCTTTTTTGGATTCTATAACAAAAAAAATGCCTATTCCTTTAGGAAATTGTATTGGTGGAGGAGCGCATAGCAGTGCTGGGACAGATATACAAGAGTTTTTATTAATACCCGAGAAAAAAACTGTTGCTGAAAGGATTGCTTTAAATCGTGAAATATATAATGCGATTGGATGCATAAGCAAAGCAAAGAAAAAGACAGACGAAGGGGCATTTGTTCTTCCAAAACCAGATCAGGAGGTTTTTTCTTTTTTAGATGATGTGCTTGAAGGTTTTCGTAATAATGGACATAAAATTAATTTTGGTTTAGATATTGCGAGTTCTCAGTTGTATAATAAGGGAAAGTATAATTATAAGAATTTTGCAAGTTCTCAAAAAAGGAGGATTTTAACGAGAGAAGAACAAGTAGAACAAGTAAATGCTTGGATTAAGGCTTTTGGTTTAACATATGTTGAAGATCCTTTACAAGAAGAAGATTTTAATGGTTTTTCAAAAATTTCTAAAAAAACTCTTGTATGCGGAGATGATCTTGTGACAACAAATATTGAGCGTTTGAAAATTGCTTTGAAAGAAAATTCTGTGAATTGTGTGATTGTGAAGCCGAATCAAATTGGGTCACTTGTGAAAACAAAAGAGTTTGTGGATTTTTGTCACAAAAAAGGAATAGTGACTGTGCTTTCTCATCGTTCAGGAGAAACAATGGATAATTCTTTATCGCATCTTGCTGTAGGCTGGAAGATTCCTTATATAAAAATAGGTATATTTGGGAAAGAGCGAGAGTGTAAGCTACAGGAATTGATTCGTATAGAACAAGAGATTTCTTAGTATTTTACTGACAAAAGCTTTATATACCATAGGAAATTTTAGTACAGCTATGGCAGAAGAACAAGAAGTGTTTTTAACCGCTTTAGATAATTATTTGAAAGTAGGTTTACATATTGGTACAAAGTTTCGTACTAGTTATATGGCTCCTTTTATATATAAAGTAAGACCTGATGGACTTGCTGTTTTGAATGTTAAAAAAATAGATGAAAGAATTGAAATTGCAGCAAAGTTTTTATCAAATTATGAACCAAAAGATATTCTTATTATATGCCGAAGAGAAAATGGATGGGCTGGTGTAAAGCTTTTTCATAAATTGACTGGTATTCCTGTTATTGCTGGAAGATATAGACCTGGTTCATTAACAAATTCAGCACTTGAAGATTTTAAAGAAATTAAAGTGCTTTTTGTTGCAGATCCATGGCCTGATAAAAATGCAGTTATGGATGCAGTGCGTATGGGAATTCCTGTTGTTGCTTGCTGTGATACAAATAATGAAGCAAATTTTGTTGATCTTGTAGTCCCATGTAATAATAAAGGAAAGAAATCTTTAGGTTTATTGTTTTATTTGCTTGCAAAAGAATATATGAAAGCACGA
>CAYHUV010000105.1:0-3057 GCA_964359695.1 Candidatus Woesearchaeota archaeon | reverse complement strand
ACTTGATGGACTATATTCTAACTTTTTAAGCATTAGTTGTAAAGATTTGAGTATCTGAACTTAGACATTGACAACTCTACTATGAGTTGTGTATGTCAACCTGCCAGGTTGACAACTATAAGCAAAAGGTTCCTGACACCTTTTTCCTGACACCTTTTTCCCACCTTTTTCCCAAGTAAAAATTGTGAATACTGGAAAAAATGTTATAATCATGTTATGGAATCAGAAAATAGAGTATGCCAAAATTGTAAAAATGATTTCGTTATTGAACTGGATGATTTTGGCTTTTATGAGAAAATGAAAGTTCCACCACCTACTTTTTGCCCTAATTGTAGAGCACAAAGAAGATTTATGTGGCGAAATGAACGAAGTTTATATAAACGTCCGTGTAGTTTATGTAAAAAAGATTTTATTTCCATATATAGTAAAAATTTACCTTTCCCTGTCTTACGAATCAGTCTTATAATAATAAAAATGGCTATCTTTCTTTTGGTTTTAGAGATAGTGAAGATTGCGCCTATGTTGCTCGAGCTGTGGGATTAAAAAATACCTATGATTCAACTTATACTCATCATTCAGAAAACCTTTATGAGTGTTTAAATGTTGATAAATCTTACGGAAGTACTTACATAGAAGAAGGAGAAGGAATTGTGGATAGTAATTATTTAGCTTCTAGTAGAAATATTACCGATTCGATTGGAGGTGTAAATTTACGTTCAGTGAGTAATTATTTTTTTGGAGAAAAACTATCTGGAGAAGAATATAAAAACAAATTAAAAGAAATAGATTTCGGTTCAAGAAAAACACGAGATGAACTATTGGAAAGTTTTAAAGAAATAAAGAAAAATTCCATAGTGAGAAGTACTAAACAAATAAATTGTATTAATTGTGTTGGTGATCATTTAGAAAATGCAAAAGATTGTTATTATGTTTTTGATGGTTTTGATTTAGAAAAAGTACGCTATAGTTCTTGGGTTTTTTCAAGTAAAGATATATCAGACTGCTTTGGAATGGGTAGTAGTGAACTTATTTATGAAGCAATAAGCCCAGAAGAAGTAAATAATTGCAAATTCCTCATGGCTACAGATTCTTCTCACGATGTTGAATATGGATTATTTTGCCAATCATCAGGTTTCTTATTTGGTTGTGTAGGATTACGTTCAAAAGAATATTGCATATTGAATAAAAAATATTCAAAAGAAGAATACAATAAATTAGTTACAAAAATTAAAAAAGATATGGAAACTAATCCATATATTGATAAACGAGGACTTTTTTATCGTTACGGAGAATTTTTTCCAAGCGAACTTTCCTATGTCCCTTATAATGAAAGTACTGCTCAAGAATATTATCCATTAAATAAAGAGGAGGCAATAAAAAATGGATTTGAATGGAAAGACAACGAAATTCGATCTTATAACATAACAATAGAAACACAAAAAATCCCCGACAATATTAAAGATGTAAATGATTCAATAATGGAACAAGTACTAGCTTGCTCACACAAACAAAATTGTACTCATCAATGTACACAAGCGTTTAAAATAATTCCTAATGAATTACAATTTTATCGCAAAATGAAAATACCACTGCCGATTCTTTGTCCCAACTGTAGACATTTTGAACGTTTAGAAAGAAGAAATCCAATGAAACTCTGGTCAAGAAATTGTGCAAAATGTAAAAAAGAAATTATGTCTTCATATTCTCTTAATTCTTCTGAAACTGTTTACTGCGAAAAATGTTATCAACAAGAAGTTTATTAGGTTAATATTTTTTAGCCCCCTCCGCCAAGGAAAAAAGGTTCCTGACACCTTTTTTCTCACCTTTTTTCACCTTGTTCATTGCTTTGAAGTAGGCACTTGATACTCCCAATAAGACCCTTGGTTGGCAAGCCGGACTATTTTCTCTATCTCCGCCTTGCCTGACACGCCGATGGGGAGCGATATAAGTGTGGCTAGCTTTTTAATTTCTTGCTCAACCGCATTAGCGATATAGTCGGCCTTGCTACTAAAGATTTTATTGACTTTCTCCACATCTGACGGAAGTATTTCTCGCTCCCTCGTTATTTTTTCTAGTATGGCATAGCTATCAGCATCCAGTTCTTGAGGATTATCAAGCAATACAGCCAAAGAATACGAAAGTGAAAGAAGTCCTACTTGGATAGCCACCCGTAAGTCCTGCAAGTCGTCATACATCTGATAAATTTTACCAAGCGCTTCACCACACTCTTTCATTTGTTTTTGCTGTTCGGGTGTAAAATCTTGGATTATCCCCGTGATGATAAAAGGGAATGCCATCAGTTCACTAGTTTTTGGGTAGCTATGGGAAAAACACCACTCCGTCCATTTCATTTGAGAAGGCTTTTTGAGCACCAATTTATCTGCAAGCTGTGCAATAACCATTTGCTGTTTCATCTCTGCCGACCGCGCCTTTATTTGCAACTTCTTTGTGTCTGAAAGGTCAAGCTCATCAATGCTCTGCTCATAAAGAGAGAACAGATATTCCGCAAGATGGTCTGCGATGCCAGCGCTCTCTATTCTATTTCCAAACAAGTTATGGATGCTTTTGCGATTTCCCTCACGGACAGAATGCTCGTCAATAGTGTCATCAAAAATAAGTGAGGATTGATGCACCAACTCAATAGCTGCGCTGATAGATCCGATCATCTCGGCATCGCCTTTCCCACTGTTCATCAAGAAAAATAAAAAAGGGCGTATCCTTTTACCGATCGCCACGCGCTCCAAAAGGATATTCCTTATTTGACTTTCGGGAAACTTATTTATTTTCTCTGCAACTTTGCTCTCTACCAATCGCTTTTCGGGCGACGAATACCACTGCTCAAGAGTGATGTTGCTCCCTATCTCCCTATGCTGCTCTTGACGTGACGCTTCAATCATAGTTGTTAGAATACCATGTTTTTAGTGATGATCCAAGTCCTTCACTTTCTCTTTCGATCTTTCTGGGAAAATTTGTCCAGAGAGGTAAAAAGGTGAGGGGGAAAAGGAAAAAGGTGAGAAAAAGGTGTCCTTTGTTGGTTCGAATCCAACCCGACGCACC
>CAYHUV010000104.1:0-3106 GCA_964359695.1 Candidatus Woesearchaeota archaeon | reverse complement strand
CGAAAAGATATTTAAAGCTCCGGAAATATTTTTAGTTAACAACTGTTTGAAGGGCTATACCCTTCTAATTCTTCTTCAGAATTAAAACAAATGAGATTCTCTGGTTTAATTCTTTTTGCCCATTTACAATCTGGTTTATGATAGATGTTCGAGTTTTTACTGGCGACATATAAACAATCACTTTGTATATTAGCACAGGACCATACACCAATTTGCCCTTCTTGTGCTTTCTTCTCTAGTCTTTTAAATTCAAAATAATATTTGGTTGTTTCATTATATTTATCATAGACTTTTCCATACCCTTGTTCAACAAGATAAGCGTTTACAAATGTAGTATTTGTATAAATATACCTAAGAAGTCTTCCATATTTATCATAATTAGTCATATCTCCTTCAATGAATACTTCTTGATATAAAGTGAGTTCTTTTAACTTTTCTTTTGCTTCTTCATAATAGCATTCTCCTGTTTCTGGAGTGTTAATACCAGAAAGTCGAACTCTTCCAATGTCTATATCCAAAGTGTCACCATCAATAACTTCATGAACTATATAAGGTCCTGTAAGATCTTCTTCTATTGTACAAGCACTCAGAAGAAAGATACAAATAAATAATATTTTTTTCATATTCTCTTTAAATTTTTTGTTTTAATAAGAACTTGTAAGAAAAATCCGGAAATCTTCCGAGAATAGTTTGTTAAGTTTTATTAAAACGCTTTTCAACTAAGGTTTATGCAAGAAAAATATCTTTCAAAGATTTCATTGGCAACATCATTTATAGGGGTATGTGGTATATTCATTCTATCTTTTTTTGTAAATTATGATCTTATAGCTATAGGAGATATAAACGAAGATTATGAAGGAAAAACAGTAAGAGTTCAAGGAGAAATTCGGTCTATAATTCAGAAAGAACAAATATCTATTTTAAGTATTCATGATGAAACAGGAGAAATAACAGCTATCCTTTATTCAGAAGAAACACTTTCTCTTCAAAAAAATATTCCTCTAGAAATAATAGGCACTGTTTCAAACTATAATTGTGACCTTGAAATCAAAGTTGAAAAAATATCATTTCTTAACCTCTAAGAAGAAAGCTTTGGGTAATGTACTTGTAACATAATTTTGAATAATAGGGTAAGCTTCAAAATGTTCAATAATCTCTCCGAAATTTGTACGAAATATCAAACAAAAAGTCTGAAAATCCTTCAATGAACTAACTTCGACATCAATTTCATAGTCCCAATTACCAAATATTTTAGAAACTCGTATAATCTGCTCATGTTGTCTAAAAAATTTAATAAGCTCTTCATCTTTTTGTTTAGAAATAGAGGATGTTTTTAACAAAATTTTCTGTGCAAGATATTTATAGGTATAACAATCAATATTTGCGCTATATCCTTTGATAATTCCTTTTGTTTGTAATGCTCTTACTTTAGCAATAGCTGTTTTAGGATTAATTTTATACTTTGCTGCAATTTTAACATAAGAAAGTTGGGGGTTTTCGCAAAGTGTTTTGAGAATTTTTATTTCTAAAGTGTCTATAGAAGTTTGTTCACGATCTCCTCCGAGAACTATGCTCGGTGTATGTGAAGAACTATCTGTTAAATATCTTCTTTTAAATTCATAACTTGCTGCATTTGTTAATACAGAATAACTTTTGATAAGCTGTGGATATTGTAGAAGGAGGATATGTATTTCTTTTATACAACGAGATGCATTTTTTTGTGCAAACAAGACCATATAATCATAATTTCCTCCCAATTCTGTAATTGATATAATCGAGTTATGTTGTTTTAATATCTTAAGAAAAGAATCAAGTTGTTCTTTTTTTCCATGTTGTAAAGTAAAAAGGACCTTATAACCAGAATATCCAAAACAAATATAATCAATAAAGGTGTAATAATTTAGAATAATTTTTTTCTCTTCAAATTGTTGAATTTTATAGCTCAATCCTTGTTGGCTCATCTTCATTTTTTTTGCAATTCTATTTCTGGGTGTACGCGCATTAAGTTCTATTTCATATAACAATTGAAGGTCTTTTTTAGAAAATTCTCTCATTTTAATCTTTTTTAAGTAAAATACATATATAAATTTAACCTTTTTACAGAAAAGTCTAGGGATATTCTTTAATACGGCCATGTTACAATACTATTTATTTAAAAAGGTGATCGAGTGATGGTATTAAAAAAAAGAAAAAACAAAAATTCTATGAACGGCTTGCTTTTACGCACAGTGAAAGAAATTGATAAGATAAGACAAGATCACTATGGTTTAAGCTATGATTGTAAACATGCAGCTGCTTCAGTAAGTAGAGTTTTTGGTCGTTTTGTGAGTTATGTACAATTTGACACTCCTAAAAAACCAGCTTATATTGTTCTTTTAGGGATGCCAGAAGAAAATCTCAAAGATACTCATAATGGTGTGACTGGTATCGCCACAAAATACTTAGGAAAACCTTTCACAAAAGTCATGCCCCAACTTCTTAAAGACATAGGAAATTGTGATGGTGCTGTTGTGGTGAATGATGCTGGAAAAGTTGTTCGAGTAGGTGCACAATTGATAAACCTTGATACGAGAGGGCTTCTCAGAGAAAGAAAAAAGGAATTAGGAAAAAATGAGAATCCTGCAAAACTTTTAGGTTTCGCTGAAGAAGTTGGAACAAGGCATACATCAGCAATTGTTGCTTCTTATAAACATAAAGGTATTCGTGTTGTAACTCTCAGTGAAGAGTCTGGTGATATTCGTATTTATGAAGATGGAAAGATTCTTGCTTCAACAAATCATAAAGATCGTGTACACAGAAGAAAAGGTATAGCTATTAAACAACAAGAGCAGATTTCTCCTCTAGAGAAAATAGCTGAATTAGCAACCATGTCAGTGTAAGAGGTACATTTATAAATTTTAGAATATTTTTTCTTTGTATGGATATAGAGAAACGTTTACAATTAGTGACAAGAAATACTCAAGAAGTGATTACAGAAGGGGAATTAAGAAAGTTATTACAAGAAAAAAAGAAACCTTCGGTCTATTTAGGAACAGCTATTACAGGAAGACCTCATATAGGGTACTTTGTTTGGGTGCTAAAACTTTCTGATTTTTTAAAAGCAGGA
>CAYHUV010000103.1:0-3116 GCA_964359695.1 Candidatus Woesearchaeota archaeon | reverse complement strand
GAAAAGGCATGGTTTGCCTATAAAGATCCAACACATATTTCTATACTTTCAGAAAAAGATTGGATTAAACTATTAGAAAAAAATAGATTTAGAATTGTAAAGCTAAGAACAATAGATTGTTTTGATTTTCCCTATATCAACAAATTTTTCTGCATTTTAAATTTAATTTTATACAAATTAGGAATTCCTTTTAATAGAGGGAAATGGGCAGATAATTTAGTAATTATTGCCAGAAAGAATTAAAATTAAACATAAGAAATAAATGCTTTGCTATCTTGTCCAAAGGTTACCATTTTAATAGGAACACCTACTTCATCTTGTATTGTTTCTAAATATCTTCTTAAAGGCACATTAGATATTCTTGCTATCCCATTCTCAAACTCTTTCCTATATCTATTTTCATCAAATGCAGGCCAAATCTCCATAGATGTATATATTGGTTTCTTGTGTATATAACCCTCACATGGGATTTTATCTCCTCCTTCATAATGAAGGGCTATAGAAACTTCTCCCATTCCTCCCAGGATATCTAATTTAGTTATAGCCAAACCTGTAATTCCAGAAGGAATAACTGCTTGTTTGACCATAGGAATATCTAACCATCCAATTTTTCTTTCTCTTCCAGTAGTTGTTCCATATTCATTCCCTCTTGTACGGATATTATCAGCAACTTCTCCTGTCACTTCAGTAATAAATGGACCATTTCCTACACGAGTAACATATGCTTTAGCAACACCTATAACTTCACCAATAAATTCTGGTTTTGGACTTATCCCAATTCCATTCCAAATTCCAATAGTAGTAGTGCTAGAAGAGCTCCCATAAGGATAATAAGGACTATCAACATCAAGCATCTCAGATTGTGCACATTCTCCCAAGAATGTTTTACCTTTCAATAATAGATCATAAACATGACCTGTAACATCTCCCATTAAGTTTTGTAAATTTTCAACTTTTTCACGAGTCTCAGCAATTTGTCCACTATATTTTTTTCTTAAAGAAAATGCATTGAGCCCTCTCTCAACAGCAACTCTCTGGGCATAAAGATCAGTAAGATCTTCAACAGCAGAATAATTTTTAAAATATGTTTCAAGTCGAATACCAGTTCGTTCATGTTTAGAGGCATAGACAGGAGCAACTCCTCTTCCAGTAGATCCAGCTGCACGATTTCCCATTTTTTGTTCATTAATTCCATCAAGATCAATATGCCAAGGCATAATAACATGCGCACGAGAATCAATCAATAACCCAGGATGAATATTATGTTTTTCTAAACCCTCAATTTCCTTAACAAGCACATCTAAATCCAAAGCCATACCTCTGCCAAGAAATCCAGGCTTTCCAGAAATAACAGTAGATGGAATTAAATGCAATTTATAAGTAACACCCTCATGCACTATTGTATGCCCGGCATTATTTGCCCCTTGTGCACGTATACCACCATAAATAGAACCCCTCCGAGCAAGATTATCAACAATTCGCCCTTTACCTTCATCCCCTTGTTGTGCTCCACAAACATTAACTATCATAAAGATTATTTCAATAAAAAGGATTTATAAATATTTATTCACTCAAAACTAGAGATACAAAACAAAATTCAGAAACCTTTCCCACCCAGAATCTTTTTTTTCTTCAGGCGCAAAGAAAAGGCAACCATTTTCATGGCACAGCTCTTTTTTTTCTTCAATAATAATTAAATTCCAAGAGAAATCTCCACTTTTAGGTTCTAAAGTAAAAATAGGCTTCTCATTTTCTTCTTTTTGACAAATAGACTGTTCACATATATAATTTTCATCACCTAAAGCCAATGTACAATCACTATTCTTATTACAAGAAACATAAAGTTCAGCACTAACAAACCCAATTCCAAATAACAAAAAGAGTACTATCACCCCTACTTTCATAAACTTACAAGAGAATACAGATTTAAAAAGCTAACTAAAAAATCAAGATAACACCATAGAATTAATCAAAAAATAAAAAAAGAATGCTGTTTATGCAGCACATTCTCCTACAAGACTTACAGTTCCTGTAAATGTATAATTTGCCCCAGTAGATAAATCTGAATACTGGATAATCACAGGACTAAACTCAAAAGGATCCCCAGCAGTCGTACAAGCTTTTGAAACACTTGTTTCACCAGTTGCACCAGGAACTAAAGTCATTGTTGAACTACCATTTATTGTTCCATCAATACTCACATTTTGCACACGAATACTTGAATCAAGATTATTTCGTAATGATAAAACCAGTGAATCTGTTGCAGCTGTTAGATAATACCCAGAAATACCTACATCTGTGCTTTCCCAATAAGCTTCTGATGCTTGTTTATTTGAAGATTTTCCAATACCTGGAATACCACCTAAGACACCTATAACAATTAATACAATAATAATCACTACAGCAAGAATAATTAAATACTCTGTAGCACCTTGTCCTCTTTTTCCCATAACTGCCGCCTCCATAATGACACCAAAATTAAAGATTTACTTATTTAAATAGTTTATTCTAGAAATCCGCTAATTAAATATCGTAGAATTAAAAACAAGATAACAGAACCAGTTGCAACAAAAGGAGCATATCTTAATCCATAAAAATAATCCCCTACTTTAATCACACCTATAAGAACTGAAGCTAAAATTGATGTAAGAATCAGAAAGATATATGCTATTATGACAAGAAATTTACAGTAATCCCAATCTCTCCAACTAAAGCAGAATCACTCGCAACTCCAATACTTGCTTGCAAACCAGTCATCACTTCTAAAAAATGTGCTGAAATAGAAAACAATAATGCTGCACCAATCAGTACAGTAAACAAAACAAACATAGAATACGTTCTTGTACTTGAAATTAATTCTTTTCATAAAGTTCGCACTTCAATAACCTCTTTAGCAAGATCTTCTAATAACTGAGAAAGTTTTCCTCCAGCCTTCAAAGAAGAATCCATTTCTTCAAGACCATCTTTCAAATGGGGAATAAAACGAGAGAAAACTACTAATACCTAAAAAAGAATGAAATACTTGTAATGTTCTTTTTTCTGGAAGAAATAAAAAAGGGACTTTTTGCATACTCTTTCTAATATAGAAGGATTAATAAGAATTTCTAAGAAAAAAG
>CAYHUV010000102.1:0-3171 GCA_964359695.1 Candidatus Woesearchaeota archaeon | reverse complement strand
AAGACTGACTCTACAAAACTCTTTAGTTGTTTTTCTTAGTAGGATTTACCTAAGAATATGCTTAAATAGAACTACTTATTAGGAGTTATTATGAAAGACCCCGAACAAACTTTAGAGGAACTTTTAGAACAGAGGATTATTAGCGGCTATAATATTTTTGATAGGCCATTAAATAAAGAGGGTTACAAATTTATTCTCTCTAATCTCCATAATACAGAAAGCTACTTGGAAGATGTGAAAAAAGATCTTAGTTTCTTAACAGACTCAAATAGAGTAGTACAATACAGCCTCAGAAATAGAGATACAACTTTTATTTGGAGACCAAGCTATAAAATAAGAGATGATAACGGTAAACTTTACCAAGATTTGCGGATTAGAAAAGGAAAAGAATATCTTGATTTAGAGAAAATTTTTGGGAACACTTTGATAGATTCTGATCTTACAGAGGAAGATCTTAACAATTTAATTGCTGAAGCAAAGGGATATGAAATTGTTATTGATTGCAAAAAAATAAAAGAAATATGTACTCTTGCTGAGCTATTTAGGAGAAAAAGTATTGCAGGAGGAGAAGTCGTTTGGAGAGATGCATATGATGTGCCTTTGATTCTATTAGATGGAATGAGAAAAAGTCTTCCAGGATTTGAAAAAATTCGTTTCTTTCAAGCCCATCATGGAGAACAAGAAATAAGCTTTATTGCACCTTTATTTTTGGAGAGATCTGCTCTCGGGATAAAAGGAAAAATGTTCAAAGAAAGGGTAAGATATGCAAATAAAGTTTTTATACAGGATATGCTAAAAGACATTGAAAATACACAAGGAATATAAAGTTCAAAGAGAATATAATACTATGCAAAGCTATGTTGAAATAAGAGAAAGAATTGGAGATTTAAAAGAATACTTTACTTTTCCTGATGAACCTAGGTCTATTATTCAAAGAAGACCAGAACTTGCTCATCGTGCAGTAGATTTACTAGACAAAATTAAAGATCTAACGAAGCAGGAATATGTTTTTCTCCATATCCAAAGTGGACCTTTTGGAGGAACTTGCGCTCCTCGTCCAAGAGATTATAATCCTAGCAGTGTCACAAATACAATTTTAGGCTCCTATGATCGTCAATATTTTGTTGATTTCTTACAGAAACAGCTTGTTCAATAAAGAAAAGGAGGAGTTTTATACTCTTTAGAACCAAAAAATAAAGAGTGATGCAATATTTCCACTTTTAATCTTAACTTACTTCTTAACTTTTTTAGTAAATCTTTAGACTCTTTTTTTGTTAGTGCTTTCGTCCAAGGAGCTCTTTTACCTCCAATAACTTCTTCTCTAAAATTTTCTGCAATACCTTCAATTATTAATGAATCTAAAACAGTGCCCCATTTTTTAACATCTAAGACTGCTAGATGTGAATATTCGTGAGCAATTGAATTAGCAAGTTCTTTTTTCCATCCTTTAGTCGGATTTATTTGTAAATTAATTATATTTTCTTGTAATGCGTCAGCACCAACCCCCCCATCTTATCTTTTATAAAAGCATCTTTTGAATGGTATATGGCTATTTTTTTGTTTATAACTGGTATTTCATTGTAACATTTAAGTAAGGTATTTTTAATTATCCTAATAACCTCAGGATTCTTGATTTCCTTTTTTGAAGTGTGAATTTCAATGAGAAGAGATTAAATTTTAGTCACAAAAAAAAAGAAAAAATTAAAGGTAATCAATACCTAAACTATTGGACATTTGTCTGGAATTATCTTTCTTCTTCGCACCTCTACCCATAACATATGGTGAAGTAACCCCTGTAATAATAGTCATAACTCGAAGCTTTCCTTTCATGTCTCCAGAAATACGAGCTCCCCAAATAACATTTGCATCTTCATCAAGAGCTGTGGTAATCATATTTCCTACTCGATTAACTTCATCAAGAGTAAGATCATCTCCACCAGCAACATGAATCAATGCACCAGTTGCTCCTTCATAACTTACTTCCAGTAATTGATTGGACAATGCTCTTTTTACTGCTTCTTCTACTCTATTCTGAGAATCAGATTCGCCAATACCTATTACAGACACATCTCCATTGGACATTATTGCTTTCACATCAGCATAATCTAAGTTAACTAATGATGGAACTGCAATGATTTCAACAATTCCTTTAATCATGGTAGAGATCAATTCATTAGCAACAGCAAATGCTTGTTGAATAGGCAAGTTTCCTGCAATTTTGACAAGTCTGTTATTATCAATAACAATAACAGTATCACAAACATCTCTCAATTGTTGTAATCCATACTCTGCTTTTTCTATACGTGCTCTTTCAATTTCAAAAGGCATCGTCACTGCACCAATCACAATAGCTTTTTCTTCTTTTGCTAACTGTGCAACAACAGGAGCACATCCCGTTCCTGTTCCACCGCCCATTCCAGCAGTGATGAAGACCATATCAGTTCCTCGAAGAACTTCTTTTAATTCACCCAGTTGCTCTTTTGCAGCTTCTCTTCCTTTATCGGGGAATCCACCACAACCAAGTCCTCGTGTTAAATCTCGACCAATGAGAATTTTTTTATCTGCTTCAATGAGATCTAAGTGTTGTTTATCAGTATTAATTGCGACTATTTCTGCACCTTGAATACCTTTTTTAAAAAGCCAGTTTGTAGCGTTAGTTCCACCACCACCACAACCAATAACCTTGATGTTTGCCTGCCCAACTTCTGCTTGATGAGCAGGTATATCAACATTTTTCAATGCATTTTCAATCAAAGAACCAAAGACGTTCATTTTTTCATTTCCTCCATTTTTATAATAATGTAACTGCAATTGCTCAACTCATTTATAAGGATTATTGTAATAATATTGCTCGCATCAAAAGACTATGATTCAAAGATGAACATTACAAGACTCTTACATAGCAATGTAAGGCCCTACAGGATTTTCGTCTTCAGCCTCTTCTTTTTCAAATAGTTCTAGGTTCTCAATGAACCGTAAAAACTTCTTACGCATCTTTCTTTATAAAGAAAAAGTCTTTTTAAAGATATGTGTAGTTTTAATTATAGGTTGATAGTAACAAATGCTGACTTCTTATGGAAATATTTCTTTCTTTTCTTTCTTTTCTTGTTCTTAAAGGGTCTTCCATGGTGATATGAAGAGAAGAGTATATCAATTTGAAGAAAAAATATT
>CAYHUV010000101.1:0-3171 GCA_964359695.1 Candidatus Woesearchaeota archaeon | reverse complement strand
GGATACTGAAGAATATCATGTATTTGTATGTGGATATGTTGCAACGTGCAATGCAATGATGAGAAAAAGAGATCTGGAGAGATGCAGGGGTTTTGATCCAGAATTATTTTATCTTGGAGAAGATAAAGAGATTGGCTATAAATTAAAAAAAATGGGTTTGAAAAGTGTGATTGATTCCAATTGTCTTGTGTACCATTATGTTTCTGATAAAGAGCGAAAAAGCGTTTTTTTCCTATTTCACAAAAATAGAATTCGTATAGTCCTTATGAATTATCCTCTATATGTTATTCCTTTTCTTCCAATTATGGATTTAATCTATATTTTTAGCCCAAAAAAAATTAGAGAGCTCAAAGAGAATAATAGAGATGTTATGAAATGGACCTCAGGAAAAGACAAAAATCTACATAAATCAAGTTTACTTAAAAAAATATTTGTTGTAGGTGGCGATTATGCTACTTCATTAATTCGTGCCTACCTCTATAATTTGGTATTTTTTCCTAAAACTCTGTATATCAGATTTAAAAGAAAAGATTACTTAAAGGAAACAAAAGAAAAATGGCTATAGCAACAATTATTGAAGAAAAAGGATTCAAAATACTCTCTGTATTCCCCAAACTAGTTCGCGTAGCAGCTATTACAACTGCAAATAAATATCGTCGTGCACAAATGAATAAATTAGAAACTCCAGTAAACATGCTTCTATATGTGACAAATTATTGTAATGCAAAATGTGATCATTGTTTTTACTGGGAAGAATTAAACACAGGTAAGCCAGAGTTAAGTTTGGATGAGATGAAAAGTATTGCAAAAACTCTCAAACATCCATTACGTACATTAATGTTAACTGGTGGTGAGCCTTATTTACGAACAGATCTTGCAGACATTATCATAGCTTTCCATAAAATAAATGGAACAAGAAGAATTACAACTCCCAGTAATGGGATGAATACTGATCGTATTCTTGCAATAACAAAAAGGGTATTAAAAGAATGTCCAGATCTGCATTTGCACATACAAATTTCTTTGGATGGCCCAGAAGAAATGCATGACCAGTTCAGACGTATTCCTAGTTGTTTTAAAAGAGCATCAGAAACACTCAATCAACTATTAGCATTACGAGAAACAACAAAACAATTAGAAGTTTCCATCATGACAACAATTTGTACGGCAAATTATGATCTCCTTCATTCTTTTGTTCAGGAAATCAGAGAAAAGTTTCCTACAGCAATGCACAAGTTTAACATTCTTCGTGGAGCTCATATTGGTACTTATCATGTACCAAAAGATGTCACAAGCCATCTTGACGGAGAACTAGGAAAAACACAATCTGTTTCTCCAGAGAATTTACAAAAATTATTTGATGAAGTGATTAACCCAGAAGTTTCAAAACATAGAGATAAAACTTGGCAAAATTTACAACGTTTAAAATGGCAATATTCTATTAATTTACTTACAACTCAGAGCCGTATAGTGAAATGTACTGCAGGAAAAACATTTTCTGTAGTTTACCCAAATGGAGATGTTGCAATTTGTGAGCCTACAAAACCATTTGCAAACCTACATGACTTTGGAATGAACTTTCTAAAATTATGGGAGTCAAAACAAGCAGATGATATGCGAAAGAAAACAACAGCATGCGACTGTATACATCCATGTAATCTTATAGATTCGATGAGCTACGACACAAAAACACTAATAAAACTTTCTGAAAAAGAATTCTAAGAAAATTTTAGATTATAATGACAATTCTTTTAAGAAATTATAGTTTTTTTAGATAAGAAATGTGATTAAGAACTATTCCATTTTTCTAGAAATGAGTAAACCCCATTTAGATAATAGACTATCACAATTACAGCAAGTTGATTGGTATTCTTATCCCTAAAGAGAAATAAAGTCTTTTTCTAAAGAATAAAGTTTAATCATTCAAAAGTGTAATACCCAGCCAAGAAAGCTAAAACCTTAAAAAGTTCAAGATTTTTCATTAAAATGTGGAAGGCCTGAAGAACAAATTAAAACATTTTTTAAGTCAAAGAGAAAATCAGCTATTCCTAGTTATTCTCCTTTTTGCACTCTGGTTAAGAATGTACTTTTTATTACAAACATACAACCAATCTCTCTGGTGGGATGAAGCAGACTACATGAGTATTGCAAAGAATTATGCATTTGGTACACCAGAAATTGCAGCTCCATGGCGAGCAAGAGGAATGTCTCTTATTTTTGGTGTTTTTTATTTCTTAGGTGCAAATGAAATATTTCAAAGATTAGTTGTGATTGCATTTTCAGTTGCAGCAGTCTGGATAACTTATATTATCGGAAAAGAATTTTTTGATAAGAAAATTGCACTTATTGCATCATGTTTTATGTCATATTTGTGGGTGCATATATTTTGGGGATTGCGTTTTTCAGGAGAAACCTTTGCTCTAGTTTTTTATTGTCTTGCAGCATATTTCTTCTGGAAAGGATATGCAAAGAATGGCAGTAAATGGTACATGATTTTTTCAGGAGCACTAATTGGTTATGGTATTTTCCTTTACGAATCGGTAGGAGCAATATTTATTTTCCTTGCAGTATTCCTTTTTGTCACAGAAAGATTTAGATTCCTGAAAAACAAACAATTCTGGTGGTTCATTCTTGGTCTGGTTATTTCTCTAAGTTTTGTATTTGGGCATTACTACGATCTCTATGGGCAAATCTATCCAAGAGTTTATCACATTATTGATGGTTCATTACTTCAAGGCCAAGAACTCGACCAAAAACTTTCTGAAGAAGGATTATTTTCTGTATTTTTCACAACATTTGTTTTCTTTCAAAACATGTTTGATTATTTTCACTGGGTTATATTAATAGTCTTTCTCATAGGACTAATTTACTATCTTGATCTTATAGTAGGATTTGATCTTGTATGGAAAGGAAAAGATGAAAAACTCAAAAAAGACTTTTATGTTCTTTGGTGGGCACTTTCCGTTCTTCTATTTTTTGGAGCATATCTTGCAGTAGTAAAAACATATTACGAACCGAGATATATTTTTCCAGCATATCCTGTTCTTTTCATCATTGCAGCGCAAGGTGTAGTATACATAGCAGATCAATTTGAAAAAATAAAAAAACATTTAGGTACTGTAGCTATCATTGTCATTATCATTGCTGCAGGATATTCACAAATTAGCTGGG
>CAYHUV010000100.1:0-3202 GCA_964359695.1 Candidatus Woesearchaeota archaeon | reverse complement strand
CCCTTTTCAAGTAGTGCTGAGGAGACTTTATGTTCTTTATTCCAATCACAAAGAACGAGTAAATGTCCACCGCCACCAGAGCCTTGAATTCTCGTTGCGATAGCTCCATTTGTTTTTGCAAGCTGAGAAATATCTTCTATCTTTTGATTTGTGATACTTGGATTTAGTTTCTTTTTTGTTTGAAATGCAAGGTCCATTTTTTCTCCAAATCGTGAGAGATCATTATTTTCTAAGTGACTCTTCATCTCATGTGCTAACTCTTTGAGTTTCTCTAAGGTTGAAAGCTGGTCACCTTCGTTGTATTTTTTTTCTTGTTCTTTGAGAATACTTTGGGAAGTTTCCACTTTCTCTCTCTTTCCTAAGTACACTAAAAGAAGGTGTTTTTCCAGTTCTGCAATTGTTGCTGGTTTCATCTTTACTTTGTTTATTCGTACGAAACCGTTTTCGAGAAACTCTATAAAATTAAAACCTCCAAAAACGCTGGAGTAAAATGCTTGTTTTCCTCCTTGGATATCAAGCTCATATTTCATTGTATCATAGGCCATTTCTGCAATTTGATAATCATTTAGCTTGTTATCGAAACGTAAATGATTGAAAATACCAGCCATCGTTACTGCAGCTGTAGCTCCATTTCCGAGGCCGGAATCTGGGGGAACTTCGGATCGAAAAGAAATCTCACAACCATAGTTTATTTTCATTCTTTTTATGATTGCTTTAATGAGATCTTGATCTCCATTATAAGAAAGATCCTTTGCTTCTTTAAAAAGGAGTGATTCGTTTGTTTCGGTAGTAATTAATCGTACATCTGTGTTGTGAGTAGGTTTTAGGGATGCATAGGCATACTTGTTAATTGTAGCATTGAGAACACATCCTCCATTCCTATCTGAATAGGATGGTATGTCTGTTCCACCACCGCCAAATTCCATTCTAATAGGCGCTCTTCCTGTAATTCTCATAGAATAAATTATTCAAAATTTGTTTTAAAAGGTTTATGGATGTCAGACTCCTATCTTGTAGAAGCTACACGGTCCCATCCGTCGTTATAATACTTTTTCTTGACTTTTTCTTCGAAGATTAAAGAAAACCACATATAGAGACGCGCAAGGCAAAGCATTTGTGTCCAGAAAAGCTCTTTTGGTGTTCGTGGATAACTCCAGATAATAAAAAAACCTTCAAGAATCTCATTTTTAAACGATTTCATTTTTGGGAAATCTGGTTCGTACACATCTAACTTTGTATGTGCTTTTGCTGTTCTTTTTCTTTGCTTTAGCCAATCACTAAACTTTGTAGGATTTTTTACAAAGACTTTTGCATTTTCTGCATATGCAAGTGTGTATCCTTGTTTAAAGAAATAATAGGGTAAAATAGAGTCTTCTGCAACATCGAGTGGGATTTCCTTTATTATTCCTGAGCGTAGAGCCATAAGATATCCAGAGCATTCAAAAAATTTATTTTGTGCTGCACGTTTTTTTCTGGTTCTATGTGCACCAATGTCCGCAAGAAGATGACTCCAATATCCTAACATTGTATCCTTCTCATTTTGGGAGATGACACGTCCCCCTACAAAACCTACTTTTTCCTCCTTAAATTTTAGTGCTATTTCTTCTATAGCATTTTCTCCTAAAAATACATCACCATCTGTAAAGATAAGAATATCTCCTTTTACTTTTTGGAATAGAAGGTTTAATGCAAATCTTTTTCCTTTTCCTGGGTCTTGAAAGTGCTTTACCCCTTTGTACTTGAGAGCGATTTTCTTTGTTTCTTCATCTGGACAGGTAACAATAATTTCGTGCTTTTCTTTTATGCCTTGAGAAAGAATACTTTCTATACACTTGGCTATCGTTTTTTCTTCTTTAAATGCTGTTATGATGATAGATATCATTTTCTTTGGAGCTGGTAGTATAATGGTTCAAGGTAGTTTCGTGCAATAGACTCATTGGTGAGTTCTACTGCTTTTTTGTAGTTTTCTTTTTCCATACTTCTTCTTAGTTTGCTATCTCTCATTAGTGTGAGAATTGCATTCTTTAGTCCTTCTACATCCTCGTAGTGGTAGAGTAAACCATTTTCGGGTTTAACTAAGTATAAACTTCCTTCACAATCGGTACAAATAACTGATTTTTTTCTTGCCATTGCTTCTAAAGTGACAATGCCAAATGCTTCCCATTCACTAGAGAGTATGAAAATGTCTGTTGCATCAAGCCCTTGGAGTTTTTCCTCTTCAGAAACCATGCCTAGAAATCGTACATGGTCTTCAACTTTGAGCTCTTTTGCAATTCTGAGGCATTCTTCAAGTAGCCCATGATCTTTTACCATAGAGAGAAAGACAACATTAGGATATTCTTTTACAATGCCAGGAAGTGCACGAATAATATCATCTTGCCCTTTGTATTTTAAAACACGTCCAAGATTACAGAGAATAAATTTTCCCTTGAGGTTGTGTTTTTGGATAAACTCTTTATTGTTTATCTTTCTAAAACGTTCTTGAGGAATTCCATCAGGAACAAAATGAATTCTATTCTTTGAAACACCTGACTTTGTAATCCATTTCCATTGTTCTGTGTTTACTTGAATGACTCCATCGTACATCCAGTTGATAGGGGATTCTAATAGAGTGAATATATTTTTCAATGCCTTTTGCCACCAGGGGTAACTATCTAAGGACATAAATGGGCCGTGGGGTGTGTTGATGATTGTAGTTTTGTCTCCACGTAAACGTTTGAGAATAAATGCTAGGTCATACATTACAAAGCCGAAACTGTGAATATGAAGTACATCAAGATCTTTATGTTTGAGAATAGATTTAATTACTCCTGGGTTCATTTCAAGATAATATTTATATCTCCACCAGGTTTTGCTTCGGTGGATATGGATTCCATTGATCATCGCTTCTTTCTCTTCTAGGATTTCTGCGTCTCTTCTATCGGAAGTAAACACGTGTACTTCGTGGCCTAGTTTGACCATTTCCGTTGCTAAGTATAAACAGTTATTTTCGGTACCATCTTTAAACGGATGAAAATAAGAGAGAACATAACCCATTTTTAGCTTCTTCATAAGAATTTTTGTCTTTATTTCTTTTAAAAGGTTTATGGAAGAATTAATTAGGCTTGGTAATATTCACCTTCTTTACCAAAGTATAAGGCACTTTTGTTTGGGTTTCTCCATAGTTACTGAATTATTAAAAACTGCTATTCTATCGTATTTT
>CAYHUV010000099.1:0-3219 GCA_964359695.1 Candidatus Woesearchaeota archaeon | reverse complement strand
GAACGAAAAAACCAAGGAAATGGGAGAAAGGGAAGTGACCACCAAAAAATGGACCTCTGAAGAATTATCTCTACTTATGAGCACGATAAGCAATGAAGAACTAGCAGCCAAAACAGAACGAAGTGTAATGAGCATTAAAATGATGCGCGGACATTTTGTTCCTGAATTTATGGTTTGGGCAAAAAGGAAAGGATATTCTTTACCTGTCAAGATTGAAGTGATCAAAGAATTCTTAAAACAGAGGGATGAAAAATGAAACTTCTAATTGGAGATAAAGGAAATGTTGATTTTGATTCTCCTGTGGCAATGAATGAGACTCAAAGGAAAAAGTTTATTGATTTCTTAAAGAATATGTTTAAAGTGGTAAAAATAGAAGAAATAGACAATTTTAGAACTGAAAGAATTGGTGATAAGTTTTTTATGAGAGAATGGACGAGTGAAGAATACGCCACACTTTTAGAATTAGAAGATACCAATAAAGTTGCAGAAATGCTTGGTCGCTCATGGATGAGTGTTGATATAAAAAGAGGAGCATTTATTCCAGATTTTCTTGCATGGACTTCTCAAAAAGGTAAAGACCCTTTAAAAGATGATGTTAAAGAACTTATTAAAGAATTCATGAAAGAGAAAGAGCAAGAAATTATTTCAAGAAGAGAAAGGAAAAATGAGCTTCGAAGAAAACAGAAGAAAATTGAAAACTTAGAATTAGAACGAGAAGATTTACACTCAGAAAAGAAAAAAGACCAAATTGAATTTGCGATTAGGATAGGTCAAATTAAGAGTTCAAATGCAAAGGAATATATTAAAGTTAAGGATGGCGAAATAACATCTAAAATTAAAAAACTGAAAGAAGAAATTGAAAAGATGAGGGGATTGTAAAATGGCATTTATAGAATTTTTAGCTTTAGTTATCATAGGACTATTAGTCTACCTTATTTGGAGACTTACAAAAAAGCCAGAACCAACAGTAGAAGATGAGACTTTTGCAGGCAAACTCCTACTTCAACAATTACAAAAGATAGAGAAAACTCTTGAAGAGAAGTCGAAACAAGATTCCGAACGTCAAGAAAAAATGCAGAAGTATGTAGAAGAAAATATTGTGTCATTTACTAGAACAATCCATGGAACAAAGAGGAGAGGAAAAGTTGGCGAGGCTTTGCTGAAACAAATATTGGCTGAACCAATTAAAGCTGGATTTGTTGCGACGGATGTCCATGTTGCTGGAGGCACAGTTGAGTTTGCTTGGGATTTGAAGAATGGAAAATATCTACCAATTGATTCAAAGATGCCAGAACTTGAGAAAAAATATCAAGAGTTTGAGACCGAAGAAGATCCAGAAAAACAGATTAAAATTAAGAAACAAATGCTTGATATTATCAAGAAAAGGAAAACAGAAGTTAAGAAATATCTTAATCATAGGAATACTATTGATAAAGCGGTTGTAGCGATACAGGATGCAGTATTTGAACAATTTCCTGAAGTGAATGGTGATGCGGTTAAAACTGGCGTTTTTGTAGCCGGTTATACCAAAGTCTTTCTTTTTACAAGTATATTGGCTGATAATTATCTTAAGACTATGCAGACGGGTAATATTGGTGTATACAAAGAGACCATCCATGCTATTAAGAACATACTCGGTGAAATTGAGAAGAAATCTGATACTATTAACAGGGGAGTTTCTCAAATTGCGACGGCTAATACTGGTATAAAAGAAGAGGTAGATAAATCAATAACAAAGATTCATCAGACTACAATGCTTGAAGAGGCAAGTAAGAAAAAGTTACTTGAGTGATAGGAAAAATGATATTAAAAAAATTCGACCCTAACAGTAAGGAGTTTGGAGATCAATTATTACAATATTTCCAAGAAATAGTTTCTCAAAATATAGATGTTAATGTAAAAACTGGTTGGATAAAAAAAGAAGATAACTTTCCAATAATTACAATAACAAAAGGATTAGATACGATTCAGAAACTTGAAGAAACTAAAATTGTTTCTATCTCTGTTAATATTTGGTGTAATGATAAAAAGAGCCGGGATTCAATAACTAATCTGATTTTCAATGTATTAAAAAAAGTTCTTGAATCGATTGCAAGAGAATATAAACTTCAGCATAATGAGATAGAATTAACTACACCAAGAATAATTAATTTCGAAGAAAAAAGAAGTATTTATAGGTGTGCATTTGATTTAACTTTTTGGATTAAAGTAACCATCAATGAGAGAGAATTAAAAATATTAAAAGACCGCCAAAAAAGATGCGAGTACTTTGAAAAGCTTATATTAGGAGAATCATCATTTGGTGGAGATCTATTAGAGTCGGAAAATAAGAAGCTTAGTTTATTCAACCCAGATGTTTCAAAAGAAATTTTAGCACTTATAAAAGACAATAGAGTTTTATGGAAAAAAAGATTCCAAAATTTAGTTTCTTTTGATTTTGCACGAGATGGGTCTTATGCTGTTGCCGTCGCTCAATTAACTAAAAAAGAGATGGGTAAGAATTATAAAAGTGGCGGGCACGTTTATATAATTAGTAAAGAAGGTAAAGTAAAAGATATTAAAATATCTTGTGATGGCCTAAGCTGTTCTATTGCTCCAGATAATAAAAACTTTGTGATAACGACGATGGGCCCAGAATGGGGTGTTTACTACTTTGATAATAAAGGTAAGATTCTCTGGAAAAAAAGATTTGATAAAAGAGTTGGTGGAATTGAATTAACTAAAAATAAAATTATTCTATATGATAAAATGCACAAAGAAACAAGAAAAGTGGTAATAAGACTTGACAAGAAAGGAGAAGAAATAAAACAATGAAACCACTCTCCAAATCCAGCTACACCACCGGACTAGAATGCCCTGGTCACCTCTGGATGAAGTATCATGATAAAGAGAACATTCCCCCTCATCCGCCAGGAGTGTTGCGGAGATTTGAACAGGGAAATATTGTTGGTGAGTTAGCCAAGAAGCTTTATCCAAAAGGGATAGATATAGCCACAGAAGACTTTGCTCTTAATTTACAGAAAACCAAAGAATTACTGCTTAAAAGGAAAATTCTCTTTGAAGCAGCCCTTAAAGTAGATAATCTCTATGGCAGAGCAGATATTCTTGTTCCTGTGGGAAAGGATGAATGGGATATTATTGAAGTCAAAAGCAGTACCAAGGTTGATAAGAAGAAACATTACCCTGACTTAGCCTTCCAACGCTATGTCTATGAAAAAG
>CAYHUV010000098.1:0-3308 GCA_964359695.1 Candidatus Woesearchaeota archaeon | reverse complement strand
TCTTCGAGAGTGGGTGGAGAAAAAATAAATGGGCAACAAAAAAGAAGAAAAAGAAACTTTAGAAGATAAAATCCAAACTAATGAAGTGAAAACATCTGCAATTAAGAATTATATTATAGATACATCTGCCGCTCTTAGTTTCTGGACACCAATAATGACTTCAATTGAATATTTTGGAGCAGGAATGGATAGTGAAGAGGTTTTAAAATCTCGACTTGCAGCAACAACTGTGCATATGACCATTGCACGACCATACGGCAAACTACGACAATGGGTAGCAGATAAAATGGGAGCAAATACAGAAAGTTCCCAATCTAAAAAGTTTGCAATTGATACACTAGCTATGATTTCTACGCAAGCACCTTTGTATGCAGGAATTTTATATTTTTCAGGAGCATCCTTACAAGAGGTAGTTGTTGCTTTACCTACAGGTTTGGCAGTTGGTGCAGTTTCTGGAAGACCTTATGGTTATTGCTTAGATAAATGGAGAAAGCTTTGGGGGACTAAAACGACATTTTAAAATGAAACAAATAAAAAAACTTCAGAAGGAGAAGAAATAAATGGGAGATCTCGTACCATTCCCAGGACCTAAAGGCCCTTTAAAAAAGATACTTTCTGAAAGTTTAGACCAGATATCTCATATGCGTGATCCAAACTCTTATCTTGGAAAATTAGATCAGGAATGTAGAGAACTAGGGTTGATTAATCAATGGGATATGCCTTATAATAGGAATATGACTGTTGAGGGACATTCTCTTTCACTCTCTTTTGGATTTTTAAGTCCTTTGATTCAACTACCTGTTGCTCGTGTTGTTTCTGAACCTTTAATAGCAGAAGAAGAACATCAAAGTATCTCACGTTTATTTTATCAAGGATTTCGGTATGAGGGCTTAGAAATAAAAGTCTTTAGCAGATTCGGAGAAACAAAAGTTCGAAAACTTGCAGAGAGAATGCAAGAATTTCTTGGAGAAAATGTGAAAATTTACTCTGATTTTTCTTGGTTTTGGAGGAATAAGAAATGAGGACATATTCTCATGCAGATACAGTAGGTATTTTCGGCGAATTTATTTATAGAGAATATGGACAAGTTGAAACAATTATGCTTAATAGAGATACGCCTAAAATTGCTCTCTGTTTTCCTGTACGATCTTTTAATATTAGAGCTACAATTCAAATTCCAAGGAGGAGTAAACTCCTCGTACCAGAAAATGGAACCTTGTTTTCTTTAGATAATCTTCTTTCTCATGAAGAAGAAAGGTATGTTTTTCAGACACATTACTTTCCGTTGAAGAAATACATTGATGCTCAAGGCTATTTGGACATGGAAGAAATAGAAAAGAATACCCTTATTTTTAAGAAGTATACTCTTGATACTGTCTTTGGAATTAAAGAAACAGAAGAACTCTATGAAAGAGCAGGATTTTTGTTAGAGAAGGTTCTAGGAAAAAAAACTATCCGATATTGGGAAGACATAATGAAAGTAACTTCCTTTGTGTATGAAAATCTGGGAGAGCGAGATTATACTAGGTTTACAACGACAGCAAGAGAGATTTTAGAGGATTTAGATTCTTTTGGGAAATACAAAGGCAAATGTACGGAACAACAAACGCTCACTACTCTGTTATTATCTGCTGGAGGAGTGTTAAATAGAAAAATTAATGGCGATTGTTCTATAGAAGCAGGCAATTTAGCTGGGAGAGAATATACTGCAAGGTCTAGAGTACTTCATGCATGGAATGAGTTTGCTGTTTCTCATGCAGAGAGAGTTCTTTGGGTTCCATTAGATCGGGGTAATATTCCTTATTTAAGAACAGATTCTCTGGGAATACATTATATTCGAACAAGACTTCCACAAGTAGTAGCTAGTGATGAAGATCTTTCTGAAGGTTTTTTTCCTTGTCAACTTATTATGGAAGAGTTTCTGGAGAAGCCGTGATAGTCACTACAAACTATGCCTGGTTTAGGAAGAAGAAGAAATGACAGAAATCCTTTTAGACTTACATACAGTACACTTGCGTGGATGGGAACGAACAAAAAATCCATTTATAGTTGAGAGTATTTGTCATGCCATTGATGCAGGAGATGCACTTCCCCCAGTGCCTGTAGTTTTTGGGAAATATAGAAGATTTGGTCTCTTTGGTGAAAAAGAAATAGCATATTATTTAGATATGAATACTCTCTTTTCTCTTGATTCTGAGAGAATTGATGGTGGACATCATAGGGCATATGCACATTGGATAAAAGGAAAACCTCTCTTGTGTACTCTTGTAGGAGAATGTGATGGTCCTCACTATCTTCGTTCTCTTCCTATAAAAAATATTCAACTTCAAGCAAAAAATGAGTGTACGCTTGCACAATTCTTACAAGCCAAAAGATTAGATCTGAGGTATCGATAATGGAAGAACTATTTTTAGATTTGCATAAAGTAGAATTGTATGGATGGGAGAAATATAAATCTAAGAATCTTGTATATTCTCTCTTAGAGGGTATTGAACAAGGCGATAACTTTCCTCCTGTCTCTGTTGTGAGTGCGAGAGATTTTTATTATTTAGACCAACTCATTTTTGATCGAAGGTTCTCTCAAGGAAAAGTTCTTGATGGTGGACATACAAGAGCCTATGCACATTATATTCTAAAAAAACCATTACGCTGTAGTATTACAAGAGTTTCAGAGAATATTTTTCCTCCAAATAGATATTTCCCTATAAGAGATATAATTATAGCGGATAAATGTGGAAAGAATGGTTGTTTTATTGATTTGAATAAACAAGCACTGCAAAAAATGGCATGTGATTCGGGGTATCGAAAATGACTGAACTCCTTTTAGATCTTCATCAAGTATCTCGTATTTTAGGAAAGATACAACAAATTGCTGCGTAGTTCTAAACTAAAAAGTATAAGCCAAGCTTATAATCTGCACTACTTTGAGGGTGTTCAACACAACGAAAACGAAATGCTTGTGCGAACTGAGGATTTGGAAGAAGAGGGATAATTTTCCCTATTTTTTGATCTACATCTTCTTCTCCATCTAAAATTTGATATAATCTTTTTTCTTCTTCTGTTCTTGGTTCTAAAGAGGAGGTTGCATTTTCCATGTTTAGATATGCTGCTAAAACAGATGCATGACTCAAGGGTCTAGGATCACGGACATTACCATTTTCATCTGTATCATAGAGATACACTTGCTTTCCCATTCTTTGTTGTTCTCTAATAAAACCTAATGCTTCTTCTGATCCATAACAATATAAAAAATAAGTATACGTAGGAATATAAATTTTTAATCTTGCTTCAAGAAGACCAAGGGTTTG
>CAYHUV010000097.1:0-3337 GCA_964359695.1 Candidatus Woesearchaeota archaeon | reverse complement strand
AACTGTAAACAAATGACCAACTGCACAAGCAACAATAATCTTCTCACCATTATGTGTGAGTTCATAATAAGGAATTTTCTTCATATACACATTCTTTGTAGGAGACTTATCGGCAAGAGCTTCCGCTATTTTAAGTGCCGCTGACGGTTTTTCGGCAATAATTAAAGTAGTTGTACTCATCTAAAAGAAAGGAAAACGACAAGACTCTTAAAAAGCTTTCTAGTGAACAACAACTTCTTCTAGAGAATCTAAAGTAACAGAATAGGCAAAGGAGTCCTTCAACTCTCTTCGAAATCTTCGTGCAACTTCCATAGCGGCATCTATCGTTTAAGCATCAAAAAAATGCGTAGAAGTATACCTCTGCACAGGATCACAACGTGAGTCACTCATACTATAACAAACAAAAAACTTTGCAACATACTCACTCATAATAACCCAAAGAAAAAGAGAGTTTATAATATTTTGTATAGATCTCACCTCTAGAGCAGTCATGAGTTTCCTTTAGAAACAACAATAAGGTATATATCAGTAAGAAACACCAAACGAAAGCAACAACAGGATACAAAAATCATAGTTCAAGCAAGGTATAAAGTAAACTATTCCCAACATAGCAATAACTATAAAAAGTAAAAAGACACAGAAAATCCCATGAAAGAAGAACCAGCACTCATACTAAGACCAAACATCATCAATGCCTTCTTTCCAACATTCTTAAAAATATTCTTTAAAATAGCCATCTATGTAGGAATTCCTCTTATAATTCTAGATGTAATAGTTACATTAATCAAAATAAGAAGCGACAGCCTAGCTATAATGATTCCCTTAATCATTGGAGCATGTCTAATACTCTCTATACTTCTCATCCTTCTAAAGATCTTTGTTTTTTTCCCAAAAATAGAATATCGTTTCTACAAAAACCACATGGAAGTAGAATCTAAACTTTTCAAAATTGAAAAAAAATCTCTACCCTACAGCCAAATTACAAATATCGACACACAAATATCTCTTTGGGATAGAATAACTTACTCAGGAGACCTTATTATTCATACTGCTGATGAAAAAGAAACAGGAGACATTCATTTATTATTTCTAAAAAATCCTATTGAAATAGAAAAGCAAATTCACTTATTGATTTTAAAAACACATTAATAATTAAAACCCCTTTCTTCTAAACATTTTTTCTAAATCTTCAATAGCCAGCTTTACCATAATAGGCCTTCCATGTGGACAAGTATAAGGTAAATCACATTGATCAAGTTGTTTCAAAAGAGTATACATCTCAGAAACAGTAACCGTATCACCAGCCTTCACAGATTTTCTACAAGACATCATTGTAATCATATCTTCTTTTTCCTCATCCTTAAAATCAACCAGCAAATCCTTCAATAATTCAACACCTTTCACTTTATTAAATATTATAGGTACTTTCTCTAAGCGAAATGTATTCTCACCGAACTCTTCTATATAAAATCCATAAGTCTTAAGAAACTCTTTTTGTGTACGAACAAACATAGCTTCCTTTGGAGAAAATTCCAACAGTTCAGGAACAAGCAAATCTTGCACAACAACTTCTCCTTTCATATACTGCTTCATAAATTTTTCATAATTTATTCTTTCCTCAACAACATGCTGGTCAATAATCACAAGTCCTTCTTCACTTTCTGCAAGAAAAAAAGTCTTCGCAATATTCCCCAATATTTTTAGCTCAGGAAAATGAACATATCTTTTTTCAAAGCTAGGAATTGTTGAGAGACCTTGCTGAAAATCTTTCACAAATCGTGTATTTTCTTGTTTGGAATAAAGCCGAGCCATAGGAGAAGGAGTTCCATAACTTAATTGCACTTCCGCAGAGAAATCTAAAGTACTCTCCTTGAACAGATCACGAATAGCATCAAAAACAACTTTCGTAATTTTTCCAGGATGAGAAAATTTTACTATCTTTTTAGTAGGATGCACATTAACATCGACACCGCCTGTATGTAAATGTAAAACAGTAATAGGATGTTTATTCACAAAAAGAAGGCTTTTATAAGATTCATATAACCCATTACTAATTTCCTCACTATAGATTAATCTTCCATTGACAAAAAGTGCTTGCATATTTTTATCCTTACGCACGAGTGAAGGTTTAGAAACATATCCTTCAATAGAAATATTCCCTTCATTATATTTCAATGGAAGCATATCATTCAAAATAGTAAAACCCCAAACCTGCCCTATTCGTTCAAAAGGATCTTTAGATTGTACATCAAAAACAAGTTTTCCATTTAATCTCAAACGCACAGCAACAGGAACCCCCAAAGCAAACTTTTCTAAAAAACCAACAATACGATCATCTTCTAAATCATCTAGAAATTTTCTTCTCACAGGAGTATTAAAAAAAAGATCCCTTACTTCTACTACAGTTCCTTGTGGACAAGCTTGTGCACGGAATGATTTAACACGCCCACCTTCAACACAAAGCTCATAACCTTCTAACATTTCTTCTGTCTTACTTAAAATACGAAAAGAAGAAACTGCAGCAATACTTGACAATGCTTCCCCTCTAAACCCAAAGCTTGACACATGCTCAAGATCTTCAAAAGAAGTAATTTTACTCGTTGCATGCCTGACAATACTCAACTCAAGATCCTCTTTAGTCATACCATTCCCATCATCAACAATACGAATACAATTCTCAGAAATTTCAATAACAATATGACTTGCACCAGCATCCACAGCATTCTCTACAAGCTCTTTCACCACATTTGCAGGCCTGTCTATTACCTCTCCCGCAGCAATCTTATTAATCAGTTTCTCATCAAGGATATGGATCATACAAAAAAGAAAAAAAAACAACTTAAAAAGAATATAGCAAATTGAAAAGATAGGTAAACCTACACTCTTGTCTGCAGCTATCCCATCACAGCAAAGCTGAGTGGTATTTCGCTGCAGATTGATGTATTGTCTCTAAACCGCGCAATGCTTCAAGGAGCTCGTGTAATCGGTGGAATCTAGAGCTTTTTTACAGGATGGATGCACCCTAAGAAAAAAGAAATACCTGAGAGTGAAGAAGATAGAAAAGCCGCATAAAGTTTTTAAAGCAATTTAGTTTCGCAAGTCTATGCTCACCACTAATGAAATCAAAGAAAAAATAGAAAAAGGTCTTCCTGGGGCAAAAGTAGAAATAAAAGACCCGAGAAGAGATGGTATACACTTAAAGGCGGTTGTTAGATATAATGGCTTTAAAGACAAATCTTTGGTGGAACAACATCAAATGGTCTATGCGACGCTGAAAGAAGAGCTAAAGGAAGAGCTGCATGCATTAGGCATAGAAACATATGAGGAATAAAATGGA
>CAYHUV010000096.1:0-3497 GCA_964359695.1 Candidatus Woesearchaeota archaeon | reverse complement strand
TCGCATCTACGGGTCACAGATTCTAAGTCGAATGCGGGTGATAAGCTGATTTTGAGTGACTATCGACTTTCTTCTTGATAAATAAATTTACTTTTTCTTTAGAGATATACTGTATTCCTCTTTTCTCAGCCTTTATACTTCATACTCTCCATGTGCTCCAGAGAATATGTCAAAAATCAAGACGGGACCTGACAGTCACGTTTTTCAAAATTATTTTTTCAAAATAAAATACACTCTTTTCGTAAAAGAAAGAACCTCTTGAGCATAGGGCACATCCAGAATGGTCCCATAGTAAAGCATACCATTTCGAAAAAAACGCAGTTGTTCAGCAAACTGCACATCATTTTCAGAAAAAAGGAGAACCCTCATATAAGATACTTCAGCTTCATGTGCACCAAAACCAGAAGCATTATATCCCTGCAAAAACATCTTCGCACATATCATTTCCATAAGTATATCATAACAGGATTTGATAAACAGATTTGCATTACTTTCAATTAAAGGAAGTTTCTCTATCATGTCTAAAAGGTTTGTATAACTATTACTCGCTTCTTTCAGAAGAAATTCTGCTCTTGAAATATCTGGACTTTGTTTTTTCACAATATTTTGTCTAACAAACTCCTCAAAAGATTTTATCGCTCTCATAATGCAACTCCTCCAGCCATAATGATGCCATTGCAAAGATTTTCTCGTAAATGAGTATGTATAGACCTAAAAGAATCATAAAAGCTAAGATGTACTTTTCTATCAAGTCTTTTTTCATAGAGGGCTAAAGACATCTCTTTTTCTTTTCTCCCAATAATTGCAAGGTCTATATCTGAACTAAAAATATCTTCACCACGAGAATAACTCCCAAATAAAATAATCGTTGCACCTGCGAACTCTTTCTCAAGGAAATCAACAAGCCCAGACTCATAAAGAAGGCTAAGATTATCTACACGTTTCAACTGTAAAACCTTATAGTTATTTCTTTGTAACTCTATTGCCCAGCGTTTTGTTTGTGTATCTTGTTGTAAAGCAATAAGGCTCTTTTTTTCTAAGAGGGGCAAAGATTTCATAACCGCAGGTGCAGAAACATGCAAAAGCTGAGCTATTTGCCTTTGATTCAATGACATCCCTGCTTTTATACACAACATCCGAAAAATTGCTTGCTGAAGGGATGTTAACCCTAGTATATACTTATTTACCATAATTAACAGATATTAACTAAAGCTTATATACCTTTCCTTTTCCTTCCAAAAAGAGCTCATAATATCCTCACAACAAAACTAAAGAGTCAAAAACGTAAAGATTGTATGAATGATACAATCTTGATGTGAGATACTTCTTCTCTTTCAATACCTCTTTGAAACAAGGCTAACTCTTGCCTTTGTAAGTGAACAATATGCCTTAAAATATCTTTATCAACCATACTTGTAAAGATTTTAATTTATTTATAAGGGTTTATTTTAGTAATGCTAACTTGAGTGTTTTTATAATGCCAACCCTATTGAGGTATGTACACTAAGGAATAAAAACCAACTGAGACAAAAGAATTACTTTCTCACATAACTCTGATCCAAGAATTTATCTTCTGCAACTTGACTATTAAATAAGAAAGCCCAAACTTTTTCCAAGAAAGGTATTTTTTCTTCTATTTCTAATGATGGCGCACTTTCTGAATCCTTAAAACCATCACCCCAGATATAAATATTACCAACATCACCGCTATAATAATTATCCGAAGAACAAGCACTAGAATAAGCAAATGTCAAAGGATTATGTTCCGTAGCATCCTCGCTCCATTGCAACTCGCCTGTAACTTCCTGAGTCTCAGTTTGTTTCTCCTGTGCAACATAAAAACTCACTTGATTTCCATCATAGACACCCATAAGCTGTACCCATTCATCTCCCTGAACTATGTCATTTGATGTAACAGTATATTTCTCTCCATCAATAGTAATAGTAAAAACATAGTAGTTATCAACTGTCCTCAGTGTATACAAATGAGTACTACAATCATCAGTTAACTTTCCAAATATAAGCATATCCTTCTTTTTATCTTCTTTTGATACTCTCACATTAGCACGAACAACTATCCAATCATTTGGTCGTAAATATTCATCATCAGCAAAACGAGCATAAGATTCCTTTGATCCATCAAAAACAAAATACTTCGTACCATCATCGCTATTAGATCCTACAGTTGCATAAGCCAATTTACTTGCTTCACGAGCATATTCGGATTCTTCAATCAATGTTATAAAGTAATCCACCGTACTACCAGAACCAGAATTTAAAGTTGAATCCTCAAACGTATCCAGTTTAAAAAGCAGATTCTCTTCAGGGCTTTTCCCAGATAAATATGCAGAAGCTTTGCTAGCAGTAGAAGTAGCAGTAACATCCGTTACAGTTTCTTTCTCACTAGTATCATCAGGAGCATCACAAGAAGGATCATATTCTACATAAATTGTATCAACATAACCCCCATAAATATTAATCTGAGGTTCACACTCTTTGAAACAAGCAGTTCTATATCCCTCGACTGTGGAATAATCATTATCATCTATCCCTATTTGAGCACAAGATAAATAATAAGTTATATCAGAAGATACAAAAGAACAAGCACCATAATAATCTACAGTATCATCACCATTATCATCCTCCCTATTAGCACAACTCGTGACACACATTTTCTGAGAAGTATCACAACTATATCCCTCTTCGGTACAATCATCATCAGCAATACAAGAATCATCATCATTTCCATAGCCCATAGCTAAACCTTCACTAGTATCACTTTCACTAGCACAACCTGAATCATATAAATCAATATCCCCATTCTCATCATTATCAATACCATCACTACATTCAGTATATTCTTCTGAACAAGCACCATCACTACAAGTTGAAGTTGAACCATAAAGATTCGTACAAAGATTTAGAGTGTAATCTCTAGAACCATTCTCTAAACAAGAATATTCTGTAATTCTAGCACCAACACAACCATCTGTATAAGTACTCACCGTACCATCACTAGAAGTAACAGTAACAATACCTTTAACTAAATAAGGATCGGAATAAGAGGAATCATCATCACTACATTCAGTATCTGCTGCTGTCACGACACCAGTTTCTTCCTCATCTTCCCAAGCATCACAATCTCCAGTATCTGCAATATCAATCAATCCATCACCATCATTATCTACTCCATCCGCACAGGAAGGAAGAACATCCGTACATTCTGTATCCTCACTATCATCATCAACACTAGTACACCCAGTATCAGCTTCGGTATATATTCCTCCTACTTCTAATCCACATGCATCCGAACATTCTTCAGCAGTATTATACTCGGAACAATTAATAGAGTTATGAGGATCGCTACAATCTCCCAAATAATCATAATCACCATCACCATCATTATCAACACCATCATTACAAGCAGTTTCACTTTCAGCATCACAACTTCCACCTACAGCAACAAAAGTATATCCTAATTCATCAACACAATAAGC
>CAYHUV010000095.1:0-3546 GCA_964359695.1 Candidatus Woesearchaeota archaeon | reverse complement strand
GGACTGATATTTTACAAGAAGTTCTTTTGTTTTTTCTACATATTCTTTTTGTTCTTCTCCTACGCATTCTTTTGTTGTGCAAAATTTGATTTCATTGCCTACTCTTTGTAAAAATAAAGTAAATATTCCATTACTTGGGCCTTCACGATAGACTCCTGTGCTTAAACATTCTGTATCTGTAAATTTGAATTCTTTTGTTGCTTCTGAGGTGAATGGGTAACAAAAACCATCTTCTGTGCAGGCTTCTTCGTAACTTACTTTATAGGAGGTATCACATACACAAAGGCAGTCTTCTGATCCACAGACATCTGGAATTTGTATAAGACTTACATCACAGGATTCTGAGGTGAAAAGGTTTTCTTGAGGGGTTCTTTGGGTATTAAAATCTCCTTCTTGAAAGGAAATAAGAATGAGGTCTTCTGGAAGGAAATAGGCCATCGAGCTTTGTTTTCCATCCTCTAAGGATTCTATGGTTGCAACAAGCGCATCAAAACTATCTTCTGTTTTTGTTGTGGTCATGTACCATTGAACTGCTACTGTAGCAATGATAGACGCAAGCATAATACCAACGATAGCCCCAATGATCCAAGAAAAACTTTCGTTCCCTTCACCCCTTTTATTTATCATGGTTTGAGACCTTTTGCTGCTTCTTCCAAGTCAAGACCAGAAGAAACTCCACGAATGTTTTCTACGAAACCAGCAATCTGATCTCTGAAGATTAAGGTGACGACAACGAGCACAATTAAAAGAAGAATAACAACAATAACTGTTTCCATTGTTAATTCCCCTCTTTTCATAGGAGGTAAGAAGAATAAAGAATATTTAAATGTTTTTACTAGGAACACTTTTTCGTGCTTTCATCAAAATCTTTATCTAACGTAATTATATTTCCTGTTTTAAGTTCATTACAATCTTTTTGATAAAAAGTATTATCTTTATCCTCTTCATCAAAAACAGGACTATTCCATGCATCATAATTATCTGTTGTACAATAAAGATTACATTTTGAACTTGCTAAAGCTATTTTTTCTGAACTAACAGAGCCAACAGATTCTGTTTGTCCAAAGAGGTTTGTTAGTCCACCTGTAAAGAACAATGCAATGACAATCAAAGCAATCAATGCTAAGACTGCTAAGATAATAAAGTTTAAAGAAATGTCCATCCCTTTTTTATTGAGTATAACCATCTTTTATCCTTAAAGAGTAACTGAGATATTTAAAGCTTTCTATATCTTGGTACAATATCGACTGCTGTCTATGAAAAAAGGTTTTGCATCTTTGAAAATAGTTTCTAGAGTGTCTGGGACTATTTTGGCATCGCCTGTTTCTGAATTTGCAATCTTCTTATAAGTGTATGCATCACTAATAATTAATGGTTCTTCAACGAGATCTGTGACTATACAATATTGCGTATCGCTTATTTTGTATACCATTGGTGAAGAAGCCATTTCAGGATAATCTAGGTCTGATTTCTCTCTGTATAATTGAAATTCAGCAAAGTCTCCAGATTGATACCAGCTCTTTGCAACGAGAGGATCTTGCCAAAGGAAATACCAATTGTTTATTATATTCTCGCCTATCCACTCAGTATCTTCATCTACACCTTTAATAAAAAAAGTTGTTGGAAAGATACAGCCTATTTCCCAATCAAATTTATTTGTTTCTTGATTGTAACCATTATTTTTTATCACCATAAGACCTAAATTATAATCTTCTGTAGAACTATCTAGAGGTTCTTGATTTTCTGTGCGCGCGGTTATGACTAAACTATTTACAGCATTTTCTATAGAAAAATAAGATTTATCTGAAATGACACCAAAGGCTCTCCACTTACAAAAACAATCACTTTTCCCATTAGGATTCTCTGTTGCCCCATTTTTGCATTCTTGTATCCCTGAAATAAACGAAGTACGAGTCTTTACTGTTGCAAGTTTTGCATCTTCCTTATCTTTTTCTTCACCAAAAAAAGCTTGGTCAAAAATTCCAAATATCTGATCTTGTGTCTCTCCACCTAAAGTGAGAAATATAATGACCACTACAAAAATAACTATGATGATGAGTAAAGGAGATATTGCTGATGTTGGTGCGTTTGACATTTTTATTTTCCTAATATCTTTTCTGTGAAATAACTTATTCCTTCAATAATTTTATCTTTTAATTGGGTGGAAAAAAGGATTAATGCTAGAAGGACTACTAAACCTATTATTATAACTGCTACATATTCCCATGCTAGTTCTGCTTTTTTACTCATTTAACTCACCTACAAAGCCATATTGTACACAGGCTGTATTATCACTTTCTGCAGTTGCATAAAAAGTACCAGCATTTGTTCCTGCAAGTCCTAAACCTGTTATAGCTATCGTTGTTCCACCAACAGCCTCTGCAGCTAAACCAGTCCCTACTATAACAGAACTTGTAATTGTCCCAAGAGCTGCTCCACCTGAATAGACTACAATGCCTGCTCCAACTGCAGGAAGTGTTGCAATAGCTGCTACAGTGCCCCCGACTATTGCTGCTCTTGTCCCAAGACTTTTCCATAAGCCTGCATCATATTCAGGATTTTGGGATATGAGAATTTTATCTCCACCATCATCTTCTGGAGGTTGATCATCATAAAATAACATATAATAGAGTTTACCACCTTCTAAATACATTCCTTGAATAGAATTTGTTTCTGCATACTCAGACTTATCAAAACAAATAGTATGATCTTTTGTGTTTGCTTCAAGGTAGGCATAATCTGATTTTGAGATGTCACTTGTTTCTTCTTCTCGATTATAACTCAGAAGATGTAAATAAAATTCTGCAAGGCTTATATCTTTTTCAGGTGTGAAAGAATAAACAGAATACACCTCATCAGCAACATTTCCCATGTCACATTCTCCTTCTTTATACATCCACCATGTATCACGTGTAAGATCTGCCAATTTCGCTGTATCCACTGATTTTTCTAGTGTTTCTGGTAAACATAAAGAAGGCATACCAGAAAACAAACCACCATTACATTTTATTGTATTTGTTAACCAACAGCCTGTTTGTGAAAAAGTTTCTTGATTCAAAATACTTCCTTGTAATGTAACATAAATTCCTATCACCGTTGCTAAGAAAACCAAACCAAGCACTGCATAAATGATAATATCAAATGCAGGAGCTGCCCCTTTTTTGTTATACCAAGACATTTTTCAAGTTCCAAATAAATAGCATCACTACCACGACCAACGCAATTCCTGCAATGAGGATGACGATTGTTTTGAGTGCCATTTTTTTATTGTATTGCGAGTGCAAGGAGGTTGAATGCTAATATAGTAATCCCTGCAATGAGGACATACAAGAGTGTGCCTCTAAATAAGTTTTTCCCTAGTGTATACTCTTCATTGAGCTTATCCACACCATTTTCAATGCCATTTGCTTGAATAGTTAAGACAAAAACCATTTCTACGACATACAAACCAACAATGATTTGTAAAAAATATGGTGAAATTAGTTTTTCAAGAGGGAAAATATTTGCAAGACCAGAGGCTCCAGAGAGAATGGACTCTCCACCGCC
>CAYHUV010000094.1:0-3588 GCA_964359695.1 Candidatus Woesearchaeota archaeon | reverse complement strand
CATCAGACATAGTTTATGATTTATTCTCTTCACAAATGTAAACAATTAGATCAATAAACAGTAATGGTGCAACAGGCCAAGTAACTTCATGGACATTTCTTTCTGTTATCATTATAAATAATTTAAAAGTCATGGCTCTATGTATGCTTTTTTCATTTTTCTTTGGAGCAGGAGCTATCTTCATTCTTGCATGGAATGCTTCAGTAATTAGTGCAGCTCTAGGGAATTTTATTCGAACATCACTTTCAGAATATGCAACAACAATAGGATTAACAAAAGTGGGGATTTATTTTCAAGTCTTTTCCTTAGCCTTAATACGATATATGACCCATGGTATATTTGAGATTGGAGCTTATCTCATCGCTGGTTTAGCAGGAGGACTTATTTCTATCGCAGTTATTAACAAACATTTTGAAGGGGATCATTTTCGTGTAATTATTAAAGATGCAGTAGACCTTATGATCCTTGCAGTACTTTTGGTAGTAATTGCAAGCTTGATTGAAGTCTTCATCACACCTATCTTTTTCTAATCCACAATACTTATAAAAGAAAATTCCTCAGAAGAGTATATGTGTGGGATTGTAGGATATTTCGGGAGAAAAAATGGTGTACCTATTGTTCTTGAAGGTCTAAAACGTCTAGAATACAGAGGCTATGATTCCGCAGGATTAGCCCTTTTAAAAGAAAATAAAATTGAAATTGTAAAGACCAAAGGAAAAATTGCCGAGCTAAAAGCACTTGCAAACGGAAGAGAAGCAAATATTATCATTGGTCACACACGTTGGGCCACACATGGAGAACCTAACTATGTCAATGCACATCCACACCTTTCAATGGATGAGTCTATTGCAATTATTCATAATGGAATTATTGAAAATCACGCAGACATTAAAAAAGAACTCCAAGAAAAGTATCAATTTATCTTTCGTTCACAAACAGACTCTGAAATCATTGCGCAATTAATCCAATTTTTCTATAAAGGTGATTTTGAAGAGGCATTTAGGAAAATGCTCACAAAAATTGAAGGTGCTTTTGGTATTGTTGCTTTACACAAAAACCATAAACAAATTCTCTGCGCAAGAAAAGGTTCCCCATTAGTATTGGGAATCAATCATGAAGAATTTTTTATTGCAAGTGACCCAACTCCTTTCTTAGAATATACCAAAGATGTAGTCTATTTGAATGAAAAACAAATGGCAAGTATTGATGAAAGCGGATATAAGATTAAGGATTTTAATGGCCTAGATATTAATATTGAAATTGAAACTGTCCCCTTTGGTATTGAGGCTATTCAAAAGAGTGGTTTTGAACATTTTATGCTCAAAGAAATCTACGAACAAGCAGAAACAATTCGAAATTGTTTTCGAGGAAAAATTCGCCACATAGAAAATATATCTATAAACAAAGAAAATATTAAAAGAATTATTTTTGTCTCTTGTGGCACAAGTTATTATGCTTCTCTTGTAGGAAAGTACATCATTGAAAAAACTTCTCATATTCCTGTTGTTGTAGAGCACGCTTCAGAATTTCGCTATCGACAGCCTATGTTGTATCCCACAGATCTGGTTATTGCAGTCTCCCAATCAGGAGAAACAGCAGATACTCTCGAAGCAATTCGTTTAAGTAAAAAACTCGGTTGTTCTGTTGCAGGCATCGTGAATGTCACTGGTTCTTCCATTGCAAAAGAATGTGCCCAGGGTATTTACTTGCATGCAGGTCCAGAAATTGGTGTTGCATCGACAAAAGCATTCACTTCACAAATCATTGCAATGACACTTCTCAATATGTATGTAAACAAAGACCCTTACTATCGTGCAGATCTTATGGAAGAACTCGAACAACTCCCAGAAAAAGTTCAAGCATTTTTTAAAACCCAAGACATCAAAAGTATTGCAGAGAAATACAAAGATGCACACTACTTCATGTTCATGGGAAGAGACATCAATTATCCTGTTGCAATGGAAGGTGCTTTAAAATTAAAAGAAATTTCTTACATTCCTGCAGAAGGCTACCCCGCTGGGGAAATGAAGCATGGACCAATTGCCTTAATTGATGAAAATACACCTTCTATATTTTTAGTGACAAAAGATACAGTCTATACAAAAGTTATCTCCAATATGGAAGAGGTAAAAAGTAGGCGAGGAAAAATTATTTGTATTTGTAATGAAATCACTGCAGAAATAGAAAGACTCAGTGATGATATCATCCTTATTCCAAAAGTTCGCTGGGAGTTTACTCCCATTTTAAATGTATTGCCATTGCAATTATTTGCGTACCATATAGCCAATGCGCATGGAAAGGATGTTGATCAGCCAAGGAATTTAGCAAAGAGCTGCACAGTAGAATAGACTAATCACGTAATCTTTTTTATTTAGTTACCATTACTGGAGTTTCTGAATTTTACTTATAAAGACAAAATTTATCTTTGACAAATTCTCTGTTACTCCTAATTAATTCTCTATCACTTTTTTAACTTTTTAACATCGGAAAATCCCCTTTATAAACATTTTTCAGAAACTCAAGTTCCTACAGAAGCATTTATAAACAAAAACAAGGGTGAAAAATCTATGATAAAGAAAATCCTACTCAGGGACCAGAAAAAATATTTTATGAAAGAAGGAGAAGTGCAAACTTCAGTGAAAGGAAAAAGAAAGTTTTATTGGTCTTCCGGTGATCTCCACACCCCTGATGGGATTCTCAAAGAAAAAGATATAGAAAAAACAAAAGGAAAAGTTCTCTCACATTCAGGGAAAGAATTTTTTGCACTCGATGCAAATTTTGTAGATCAACTCAAAAAAATATCTCGTGGACCTCAAACATTAGTCTTAAAAGACTTAGGCTACATTCTCATACATTCAGGAGTGGGAAAAGACTCTTTTGTTGTAGACGCGGGTACAGGCTGTGGAGCTCTTGCAGCAGTCATGGGAAGATATGCAAGAAAAGTCATCTCATACGACCTAAACAAAGAACATCTTGCTTTGGCACAAAAAAACCTCACATTCTTACAAAGTGAAAACGTGGAACTCAAAGAAGGGAATGTCTACGAAAAAATAGACGAAAAAGATGTAGATATCCTCACATTAGACCTTCCTGAACCATGGCGAGTAAACCTTGACTGTGTAAAAAACGGTGGAACAATTATTATCTACCTTCCCTCAATAACACAAGTACAAGAATTCTGTAACACAACAAAAGAACATGTAGACAAAGTTATAGAACTTCTCGAAAGAGAATGGCATGTAGAAGGAAGAAAAGTTCGGCCTAAGTCAGATATGCTGGGGCACACTGCATTCTTAATCATAGTAAGAAAACTCTAACTAAAAAATTTTCCTACAGCAACAAACTTACTTCTTAAAAAGAAAAGCTCACCCAAACTTGCTTCTAAAAGTGTACATGCTTCTTCTTTTCCATGCTCCTCACTAAGAATATATCCCAACCGTTCTAATTGAATAAATGTCCTCCTTTTTTCATCAACAAGCTCTATTTTTTTATTTTGTTTTTCAATTTCTACAAGAGAGTTCTTATACTGGCTAAAAAGAGAATGAATAAGAGTGAATTGTCCACCATAAGGTCCTAATAACATCCTTT
>CAYHUV010000093.1:0-3679 GCA_964359695.1 Candidatus Woesearchaeota archaeon | reverse complement strand
GTTTCATCAGGATAGAACTGTACTGTTGTTCCACGTTCTTCTGTTTGTCCAAGAGTTTTTACTTCTGTGACTGGAATTCCCTTTTCGTATTCTTGTTGATAGATATTTCCATCTCTGTAAATAGTTACTATAAGTTTCTTTGAAAGAGCGTTGACACAAGACACTCCAACACCATGTAGACCTCCAGAAACTTTGTAAGAATCTTTGTCGAATTTTCCTCCAGCGTGTAAGATTGTGAGAACTACTTCTACAGCTGGTCTTCCTTCTGTAGGGTGTATATCCACAGGAATACCTCTTCCATTGTCTTTTACTGTGATAGAATTATCTTTGTGTATAATAGCAATAATCTCTGTACAATGGCCTGCTAATGCTTCATCAATAGAATTATCCACTACTTCATAGACTAAATGGTGAAGGCCTCTTTGTCCTGTATCTCCTATGTACATACTCGGACGTTGTCTCACTGCTTCAAGACCTTTGAGAACTTGAATGTTTATTGCTTTGTAGTCTGCTGTCATTGTTGAGTTTTTGTTTGAAAAAGGTCTTAAAATTTCACTCTTTTTTTGTCCATTTTCTTAGTGTTTTTAGCGATTGTTTCTTTATATGCTTTTCTTTTCTCTAAAGTGCAGAATTAAGTGTTTATACCTTCTATAAAGGGGTTTTAGAATCTTGTAAAAAAAGGTTTAAAAAGGAAGTTATTTTTGATTAGAAGTTTCCACTGTTATGTATTATGAAGACCTTCGTTAAATTCGGATCTCTTTTGCTTGTTGCAAATTCCCATGGTTGATATTTATTTGGATCAAAAATGTAACCATCAGGCAAATGAGATAATGTCCCAGCGCCTTTTAATTGATTATCGTAAATAGTATCGGATTGAAGTGGGCGAACATCAAGACTAAGATTTGCAATTTCATTATGAATCCTTTGAATTTCTTCGGTTGGCATGAGTAGTTCTTTTTGATTGTCTGTTGAAGGTTTGATGATAGCCAGTCTTATAAAAAAATGTTCTCTTAAATCTTGAAGCTCTTTTAAAAATTCCATCATTTTTGCTTCATCAAATCCTTTAAGAATACCTGGACTAATACATATTGTATCTTTTGGGTTGCATTCATTCCAATTCGAAATTACAGTTCTTATTTCATGGTAGGACATAATCTGTTCTCCACTAAATGGTCTTGAAATTTGTAAATGAACAGAAGCTACATCTTTGTATTCATTTTGCCAGCGACAAAGTAGATCAAAATTATTTTTAACCATTGGTAAGTCTCTGAATATACTACTTACTTTGAATTCTAATATTTTTTTTTCTTGTCCAAATAGATTTGACAATTTACTCATAGCTGTAGTTAAATTTTTGCTTTCTAGTGGTTCACCATTATCAGTAAATTTAAGATCTAATCTTCTTTCATCTTTTTCCATTGGACGGGTTTTTGAATAAAGAAATAAAGAAGCTCGGAAAATATCCACAATTTCTTGTACTTCTAGATTTCCATAAAAAGGGAGATTACTATATACGCAAAAATCACATTCTCTTGTAGAGCATCCAAGTTGGGTACCACCCTGAACCATTAACTTTGCTTTTGGATCATAAAGATTTGGTGAGCTTTCATCTACGATTCCTGTAAGAAAGAATTTAGCTTTATTAAATCGTGAAGATTTAAAATGGGCACCCATATAGCGGGCTCCATTTCCCATATAATCTCCAACTACTGCACGTGCAATTTCTAGACAATATGGCGGCTGAATTTGTTCGAGGTTTATATCTTTTACTTGTACTGGATTTTCCATAATTATTAATTATTACTGGGTTTTTATAAATTTTGTTAGATTGTTGGGTAGTATCAGCTATATTCAGAGTTTTTTAAGGCATAGACACTTGGAGACTATAGAGATTTGCACGCAAGTCTCTTGGAGGAAGTTTTCTCAGATACGGAATCATTTGGGTGTTAGTGAAAGAAAGCTTTAAATAACACTTTAGATGCCTTTTTTAGATGGAAAAAATTATTTTAGATACAAACTTCCTTTTAGCAGTCTTTGAATTGAAAATAGACATATTTGCGGAAATAGATAGGGTATGTGATTTTCCTTACAAACTTTATATATTAGATAGAACTCTCGATGAAGTCGAAAACCTTATAAAGACCCCATTACTTTCAAAGAAATTACTAGCGAAAGCGGCCTTACAACTTATTAAAGCTAAAAATATTCCCACTTTAGAAACTAAAGATCTTCGACCTGTGGACGATATCTTAGTTGATTTAGAAGGGTATTATGTTGCTACAGTTGATATGGAATTGAAGCGACGTTTGCGTAAAAAAGGAAGAAAAATTTTAACTATTCGTCAAAAAAAATATGTGATATTGGAGTGAAAAAATGTATTATACCGTGAAAGTACAAGGGCATGTTAGAGTTGATCCGAAACTCTTTTCTTTGTCTATAGAAAAAGGAATTAAAGCTTCTTTACAAGAAAAATTTGAAGGATTTATTTCTAAAGATGTTGGAATTGTTATTGGCGTTCATTCTGTTGATACTGTTGGTGAGGGTGTTGTTATTTCAGGTGATGGTGCTGCTTATTATGATGCCAAATTTAGTGTTATTAGTTTTAAACCTGAAGTAGGTGAAGTAGTACTTGGAAAAATATCTGATATTACTGATTTTGGTGCTTTTATGACTGTTGGGCCAATTGATGGAATGATTCATGTATCTCAAACAATGGATGATTTTGTTAGTTTTTCTAAGAGTAATATTCTTACTGGAAAAGAAACAAAAAGAAATTTGAAAGTTGGTGATCTTTGTCGTGCACGAATTATTGCAGTAAGTTACAAAGATATGTCTAATCCAAAAGTTGGACTAACTATGAGACAGCATCGTCTTGGAGCATTATCTTGGATTGAAGATGATATGAAAAAAGAAAAGAAAGGTAAAAAAGAATGAAAAAAGCATGTAAAAAATGTAGGCTTTTTATAGATGGACAAGAATGTCCGATTTGTCATAATAGCAATTTCACAGAAACATGGAAAGGAAGAATTACAATTCTTGATGCGGATAAATCAGAGATTGCAAAAAAAGTAGGTATAGATATAAAGGGTGAATACGCAATTAAGGTGAGGTAAATGGAAATAGAAATACAAAAACAAACAGAAGTGCCTTTATTGAATAGGCAACGAGTCAGTGTTATGGTTACATATGATGGCGGATCAACTCCATCTATTCTTCAGTTTAAAGATATTATTGCTTCAAAATTAAAGATCAATAAAGATCTTATAGCTATACGACATGTGTATCAACGTTATGGTTTTCCTAAAGCAAAAGTTATTGTACATATTTACAAAACTAGAACAGAATTATTGCGCCTTGAAAAACTGAAAAAAGGGGAAAGAAAACAAGCTGAAGCAGCAAAAAAAGTTGCAGAAGAAAAAGCAAAAACTGATGCTGCAGCAAAGAAAAAGGAAGGAGCTGAATAAACATGGCAGCCGCAAAAAAAATCAAAAATAAAATTACTAGTAAAAAATATGCTAGATATAAAAATGGTGTTGGGGATGGTTTTTGTCCAAAATGTGGTCCAGGAATTTTTCTTGCACGACATAAAGATAGACAAACTTGCGGGAAGTGTGGTTATACAGTTTTTAATACCAAATAACTATGTTTAAAGGATCTGTTTATACGGGTAATTCTTCTT
>CAYHUV010000092.1:0-3771 GCA_964359695.1 Candidatus Woesearchaeota archaeon | reverse complement strand
ACAAAACTATTTTGCCACTACAAGACCTATAACTCTGAAATTTGACCACTTGGACAGCTTTGGCAGCTACCCCGCGCCAGCCTTATAAAGGAAGTTTCTCTTTTTCATATATGAGCTATTCTGAAGAAACCAAAAAAAAATACAAACAAAAAGTAATACAATATTTACAAGAACATCCTACAGCAACGGGTATTGAAATCAGAAAGAATACAGGAATTCATACTGAAAGAATTTTTGAGGGAGGAATACAAGAAATGTACCTTGAAGCAGATATACCCTGCCCTGTACGATGTTTGAAAAGAAGTAGAGAAGAACAAAAAGGAGAGGTTATTAAATTTATTCAATTGCACCCTGGTTGCACTGTTACTCATATCCAAAAAGCAACGAGAGTTACTATTTCTAGAATATTTGGTACCATCAAAAATGCATATGAACAAGCAAATATCAACTATGAATGTACTGGAAATACTTCTTTACGAAGGCCTTTATCCCAAAAAAGACAAGAAACTAAAGATTATATCCTTAGAAACCCACTAGCTTCTTCAAATGAAATAAGTAAGGATATGCACATAAAATTTCACAAGTGCTTCTCTTCTATGGCTGAACTTTATGCTGAGACAGGTCTCAAAAGTATTAATGGAACTCAAAAAAGGACTCTCAAAATACAACAAAAAATCATAGAATATATTCAAAATCATCCTACGGCTTCTCAATGGGAGATTAATACTGTATGTAAAACAAAGGTACAAACAGAATTTAATATGGGAATTCGAGAAGCATATGAGAAGGCAGGTGTTAAATATCCTGAGGAAAGAAGAAAGATTTATGGAGCTGCTAAAAAAGAAATAAAAGAAAGAGCAGCTGAATTTGAAAAGAAAGTAATTACTCTTTTAGAAAAAAGAGGTAAAGTTTGCAAACAATATAGTACAGATGCTGGTCGACTTGATGCACTCTTTGTAGAAAATGATACGACCTATGTTGTTGAAATCAAAGACTATCATACAAAACAGATTTCTCAATCGGAGTTAAAACAGCTGGATAGATATATTCAATCTGTACCTAATTGTAATTCTGGACTGCTTATTACCCATAAGAAAGCAAAAGGGAGAAAGAATAAGGTTTATATAGGAAAGAATAGAATTTCTATTGTGGCTGAAGAGGATCTATCTTCGTTACCACTATTAAGGGACTAGTAGTTTAACTAGGCTAGAAAGCTTTAAAATGAGTTTTATTGCTTAGCAGGCTTCCGCCTCCAGAGCGGAGAATCCAGAAAGATCTAAAAAATCTTGGAAAAGTTCAAATCCTGGCTAGTCCATTTTTATTTTTATATAAAAAATCCTCTTTCTAAAAACCGTAACGAAGTGCACCAAGAATCATAAATACAATAATCATGAGTAATAGGATTAAAGGAAGATTTGGTTTAAACCAAAGCTCATCTAACACTTTTTTGAATACATTCATTTTTTAACTCTCTCTTTACTCAAAAATATTCTCAGAGCTCTCTATAGTTTCTTCTGTTGTCTGGAAAGGAATTATTACTTTAAATGAGGGTTTTATTTTATAGATGTAGACTTCTTCTGTATATACAAGTTCTTTTGTGGATTTTCCAATTATTGTCATTGTCTGATCTTTTGTAGTATAGGTGAAGGTAAAATCTTCTATCGTCAAGGTATATCTCTTTAGATACTCAGCAAAGATTTTTTCAAAGTCTGCTTGAAAATTTTCTTTCGAAGCTTGTTTTGCAGAAAGTAAGGCAGCTAGTTCTAAAGCATAAAGGTCCTGTTCTGCTTGTTGATATGTTGTAAAAACTTCTAACTCATTTTCTCCTAAGTACAAAGATTCTCCTCCAGGTGTTTGTTTGCCTACATTCCCATAAAACATGAAAATTGCTATGATAAATCCAGCGGTACAAATGTAGAGGAAAACAAATGCGTTTTTATTCATGGGTTCACCTTCAAACTTACCAGAAGTTCTTCATTAGGATCTAAAGAAGGAAGGAACATATTTGTTTCGCTATAACCTGGATACAAAAGATAGGAATAAGGACAGGTGAATATTTGCTCATCTTTATACACTACTTCTAGTGCCCAATTCGCTCCATAGATTGGACGAAGATTCTCATCTAATTGTTTGTAGAGTTCTGTATCACAGCCAAGACCATTGACTAACCAAACATCCCAAAATAAATCTTCAAATAATGCAGGGTCTTGTACCTCTTGATAATTCCGAGGCATATATGCAATGAGTTCTCCAAATGTATAGTCTCCTGTTTCCAGTTTTAAGATATTGAGTAAATCCGTACCTATAAACTTTGCATCAAAAGATTCAATTGTTGAACCAGATTGTATTGCGTTCTCTGCATGATCCACACTTATTTTATATTCTGCTTTTGCAAGAGTAATTATTACCACACCAATGATAATTCCAATTATAGAAAGGACTATTTCTAAGTTATCTTCAATCTGTGCTTTTTTGTTTAACAATTTGGTTCCTCAAAGAGAAATTCTAGCGTTGCTGTTCTCTTTTCATTATTTTCATAGAGCCATACTATCTTCTTTACTGTGATTGGATCTGTTATTGTTTCTCCAATGATTTTATCTTCTACTTTCAGTTGCATATCTTTCTTGATGTAGCTGAAACAGGAATCTAAGGTTTCACTTTTGAATTTACTGAGGTCTATCGTTCCTGGAAGTGTTCTCTCTAAATCTGGATATTCATAGCTAAGGCAATTGCTGTATAAGACTTTTGCAATCATGACTTCTTCTAATGCTGTATCTGTACATTGGACTTTTTGTGTTTGATAATCTACGAAAGTGGCACGCATGTAGAGGAAGATAAATGTTAAAAAAAATAATGCTATGAGAAAGTACAACCATTTGTATCCGAGAACATATTGTCCTTTAGCCACTCTTACTCACCTGTATTTGATTGTCTGCTTTTGTAAGAGTGAGATTGTAATATGTGTAGCCATCAAGAAAGTTTGAACTTTGTGTTATTGTTATTTCTTTTTCTTCTACTTTGATATCGTAGATAGATTTGAGTTTGTAATTGTATTCTATATTACCTGGAGATGCTTGTATGGTCTCTACTAAGAGTTTGATATCTTCCTTTGCATAAATTTTGTTCAGATTTGAAAGAGAATCAAAGTTTGTTGCTGTGGTAATAAGAATTCCTGCTACGAGGATGCCTATGACTGCTTCCATGGCAAAAAAGAATTGGTGCTCTTCTCCCTTTTTATTCATTCTTTTTCCTTTCATTTAGATGTTTAAATAGATTTTTATGCTGGTGCAAAAGGATCACTTGTTTGTGCGACAAGATTTTCTTCACTTTCTTCACAAGAGGTTATAGCAGAAAGATCTTCATTTAGTCCTACAAAAGACATAAGGCCATCTTTCTTGTAGATTGTTTCTTGTACTTGGATGGAACTTTCTAGCTTTTCTAAAGAAGGAGAGACAAAGTTGGAAGTTTCTATGGTGCTGACATCATCAATTGTATCAATTGTGACTATTTCTTGAGTATTGTAGAGAGCAATAGCATCTGCGTAGGCTGTAGAATCTTTTACTTTTGCTGTTGTTGTGAATTCTTGTTCGTAAATGATGCTCTTTGATTTTCTGTCTATAAGTTGTACTTTATCGCTTGTGAAGACGAGTGCATCTGTTTCTGCAAGATAGTCAAAGTCTAAAGCACAGGAGCAGTCGTCTCGTTTTTTCATACAGGATTGATACTTTGTGAGAAGTTCTTTTGTTTTTTCGACATACTCTTCTTGTTCTT
>CAYHUV010000091.1:1803-3818 GCA_964359695.1 Candidatus Woesearchaeota archaeon | reverse complement strand
GACTCGACTCTACACCTTCAATTATACTCTGTATATTTAGTCACACATTTCTTTCTATAGAAGCCTCCAGGTTTTCCTTTTTCTTTTCCCAAGTCTTCAAAAAATTGTTCAAGACACTGCACATTTATTCATTTCAAGTCCCTTTAGAAAAACAAAAGGCATGGTCACAAATTTATTTTCTACACATCCGCCTATTGAGGAAAGAATAAAAAGATTAGGGGCGATGTAAAGGAAGTCGGTTACTGATGCATGCCTCAAAGCAGAGATCAATAAGGGATACATCTTTTTCTGGTGAAGTCAACGCAAACCTATAATCAACATCTGTAGCAGCATAAGAGTGCCTACGTTCTAAGAGGGATCCCTGTACAGTAACTCTCCTTCTAAAAGTTTTTCACCACGTCCATAAGCACAAAATGTGCCTACAGCTTCACTTATTATTCTAATACCAGGAAACCACTCTGGAGAAGGGTAAAACTGTGATCTTTCTACAAGAATATCAATATCCCTATAATTTCTATCTCCTTTAACGACAGAACCAGTAAGGCAGACATTTTGAACGTTGAGTCTTTCGAGTTCATCAGAAACTCTTCCAAATAAAGGTAAATCCTCTGTTCTGAGAAAATTTCTATCAAAATTTTGAATTGCTATCTTAGTAGTATTTTCCATACTTTTATTTTTAACACCCTATTTAAAAAGATTATGAAAAGAAAAAAATTAGAGACTTAACATTTTTCTTTGCAGGTCTTCGATTTGCCGATCAATTGCAGGTTTCTTTTCTTCAACTTCTACTTTCTTGCCCCTGATGACTTTCTCTACTTTTTTAATAATAGGAGCCATTACACTTTGATTTTTTACTTTTCTTACATGTCTCATATCATCAGAATCCAATGGAAGTTCTTTAACACGCACTTCTTTAAGCATCTTATTAATGCTTGAAAGAATTTTTCTGAATTCTGCATAGTTTTGATCTTTTTCTGTGCGAATACGAAGAAGATTTTCATAACGTTTAATCAGTTGCATAGTATCTATAGTAGTTTGTAATACAACCCTTCTTTTATCTAAAGGTGCTTCTAAAAGTACATGCACAGATTCTTCAGGTCTCTTCTTCATTTTTTATTCAAACAGTTTTCTATCGATATCTAATAATTGACTTCGTATTCTTTCTAAATCACTTTGCCATGCAGCAAGCTCTCTATCTTCTTCCTCTCGTAATTGTCCAAGTTTCCCTAGAACTACATCAGCATCATTTAATCGTGCTTTTAATTTTTTCAGAGTCTCAACGACATCACGATATTTTTCAACTTTAACAAAAAGTGGTTTTTCTGCTCCATTTGCAAGAGAGTCCATAGAAGGGCTTAATAAAGGCATAGAAACAGCACTTTTAATTCTTTCTGCGTCTCCACCAAAGTTCCCTTGTGGCTCAAAACTTGGCACAGACTTAGGCAATTCTGGAAATTGTAATGGTGGTAAATCAACACTTTCCTCTTTTTTTTTGAATCCAAATAAACCCATGGTATGATACACCTCCAATCGATCATAACTTTAAAAGGCTAACGAAAGATACTTTAAAAAGCTTTCTTACAACTCTAGAAAAGTTACAAGTATTTTTTTCTTCTCTGTTAATCCTTCAAATAATTACCATCTTACTACTAGGCATTGTTTACTTAACTTGTGCTAAAAATAAATAGGATGCAAGAGAGTAGCAGACCAAACTTCTTAGCTGTTCAGTAGGGTACTACTTAATAATAATAATTTAAGCGGAAGATTTAAAAGCACAGGCTTATTGCTGTTTTTATGCCTAAAAAAATATCTGAAGGAACAAAAGAGGAAATTCATAGATTATATAACGAAGGCTTAAAACCTTCTGAGATAGCTCGGCAAACAGGAATCAGCTATAGCTCAGTATATTGCATGACAAAAGTTAAGGAAAGAGGATTTGAATCATTAAGCGCTTATCAAGAGCATTTAGCTAAGGAAAGAGGATTTGAATCATTAAGCGCTTATCAAGAGCATTT
>CAYHUV010000091.1:0-1703 GCA_964359695.1 Candidatus Woesearchaeota archaeon | reverse complement strand
TTGAATCATTAAGCGCTTATCAAGAGCATTTAGCTAAGGAAAGAGGATTTGAATCTGTAACTGCATATCGGGAGAATTTAGCTAAGGAAAGAGGATTTGAATCCAACTATGAATATGAGAAGCATTTAGCTAAGGAAAGAGGATTTGAATCATTAAGCGCTTATCAAGAGCATTTAGCTAAGGAAAGAGTAGAAAGAGGAGCAAACAAAGAACTAAGCGATTTAGTTAGAACAAGATTAAAATACCTCCGAAGAACGCAGACGTGGTTAGCAGGGGAAATTGGGGTTTCAATACCAACAGTTAATTGTTATGTCCACGGCAAAATTACTCCTTCTCCTGAAACTCTTGATAAACTTCTCTCCACTCTTGGAATTGAACAAAGACCAAATAGTTTAGATGATTTAGTTGAAGATTAGATTTTGCTCTTGTAAATCTATCCTAAGCACTTATTTTTTACATCTTTTAGTTTAGGTATAACTCACTCTTAAGGACAGTATTTTATCACTTGAGATTGGATTATGAAATTGTAATATACTTCGAAACCATTTAACATTTACCACCAAAAGGTTTATATAAGCCTAAATCAAGAAGTTATCTGCTTCTATGAAAATCACTCTCAAAGACCTCGAAGATCTTGTAATCACTCTTATTGGTGAAGATGTTCTACCATTAGTTCGTATTCTCTGGGCTAAAAATAATATATCAGAGTTCAAACTTGCAGAGATGTTAAATATTACAGTTAATCAAGTAAGAAATATGCTCTATCGCTTGAATGAACAAAACCTTGTAAACTTTATTAGAAAGAAAGATAAGAAAAAAGGGTGGTATATTTATTATTGGAGTTTGAATAAAAAAAGTGTGGAGGGGTCTATACTTAAAGTTAAAACTAAACAAGTAGGAGATTTGAAATCACGTTTAGGAAGAGAACAAGAAGGTATGTTCTATGTCTGCCCTATGGGATGTATGCGTTTACAAATGGAACAAGCAATGGAACATGAGTTTCGATGCCAAGAATGCGGGACATTAATGAAAGAACAGGATAATCAAAAAACTGTTTCAAATATTCGAAAGATGATTATTGATATTGAATCAGAATTGAAAACACAAGAAGAAGAAAAAACGAAAAAAACGCTTCAGAAAAAAGAGAGAGAACAAAAAATTATTGAGAAAATTGCGAAAAAAGTTTTACCTAAAAAAATACCTAATAAAAAGATAATTGTTCCTGCTAAAGTTGCTGTGAAGAAAACAGCTGTTAAAAAAGTTGTTCCTGTTAAAGTCGTGAAGAAAGCTGCGATTAAAAAAATTGTGAAGAAAAAATTATAATTTCTACAGAGATATTTTACTAATTATGAAAAAGAATATCTAATCAAAACAGGCCAATAATACCATTTAAAACTGCCCAACCATCTAAAGGAGGAATTGGAATGAGATTAAACCAGAAGAGAAAAAAGTTTAATTTCTTTGAAATCCCCCAGGCAAACATTTCTTTATGTGATATTCTTTTTTTGTATTTTAATACAATAGAACTTATACCCCACAACAATAAATTAAGCCCAGGTCCAGCAAAAGCAATAAGAACACTCTGTATTGCTGTTGCACCTGAAGGGATAGAGACATATGCAGGAGCTAAAAATAGAAATGGAGATCCAATAATCTTGAGATCTATTCCTAAAATCTGGCCCCACCAAAAGACATGAAAGCTT
>CAYHUV010000090.1:0-3849 GCA_964359695.1 Candidatus Woesearchaeota archaeon | reverse complement strand
GCGAACCAATGGCTTCGATACCTGTAACACTTGGGGGGCCATCAATAAGATTACAAGGCTTAAGGATAAAATAACATGAAACAAGAACTAGAATTTGGATGGTTTGACATGCCTGATGATGCAATGATTATACTAAAAGAGAATACAGCCCAAAAAATGATAGCCAATATTAAAGATTTATACATTAACAAACAAATTAAAAAAAATAGTTATAGTAAATTAAGACATCAATTAAATCACAAGAGACCTATTAGAGTTAAGAGCCTAAAAAAGATATTAAACCTAAGAAACAGTAACTTCTCCCATTTTAATAAGCATATTAAAGCATTTTCTAGCAATAAATATATTTACCAAGTTAATTTACCTCTAGATCTAGATAGAGTAGAATCAGCAATAATCGTTGCAGCATTTATGTCAGATGGAAATAATAATGGTGAACATCCTTTTTATGCAAATGTTGGATTTCTGGGTAATAAAATAATAAAAGCAGTTCAAGATATTATGCCAAGTATTACTTTCGAAATCAGAAATGAAAAAACAAGATTTCAACCAATCTTATCCAGAATTCTATCAAAACTAGACGTACCAATCGGAAACAAAACAAAACTAAATCCAAAGATTCCAGAGTTTATCATTAATAATAAAACTTATACAAAAGCATACCTAACTCAGGTATTTGATGATGAAGGACACGCAGCCACAAGACAAAGTAGAAAGATTGTGCTTGGAAGAAGTGTTGCAGTTCACTCTTTACCTCCTGCTTTTACAGAATCATTAGTTTACAAAGAAAAAAACTATTATAACAGCATACCAGAAGAAATTAAACAAATTGTAAAAATACAACCACCAAATCTTCTTCTTATGGAATTTGATCTTCTTACTCAATTTGGGATTAAAACAAGCATGAGATGTAGAGGCCTTACAAAGTATTTAGAAACGATTTCTGCTGATTGGGTAATCGAAATTGCAGGAATCGAAAATCTGAACAGATTTCATACAGAGATAGGTTTTTCACAGCCAGAAAAAATAAAACAAATGGAAAATTATCTTAACACCTGTAGAAAAGATAAGAATTTTATGAAGGTAATGATAAAATGAAACACGAAGACATCACACAATTCCTTTTATAATAACTCCAAAGAAAAGGAGCTGATGATGTAGTCCTGCAGTTAAGCGAAGGTGAAAATATCCTCATTAAATTTGCAAACAACAAAATATCTACAACAAAAGCATGGTCCTCAACAAATCTTTCTGTATTTGTAGCCAAAAATAAAAAGGTATTAATTAGTTCATTAAAAACATTTGATAAAGATACTGCAAAGAAATTAGCAGAACACATGATGAATAGTATCAACAAGATACAAGCAAACAAAGATTATCAAGGCATCGCAAATGGCCCATTCAAATATGCAGAAGAAAAAGAATTTTATGATAAAAAAATAGCAGAAATGGATGAAGAAATTATTTCTTTAACCAAACAAGCCATTGATACTGCCCTTAAAAAAACAAAACGTACTGCAGGAGTTTTCGAGAGAACTTCAGGGGAAAGTTATCTTCTAACATCAAATAATGTCAAAGCAAGAGAACGAGGCACTGGCTTGTACTTCACTATTCGAGCATTAATTGATCAAAACAGTTCTGGCTATGGCTCTTGTGTCTCTCGTATGAAGAATAAAATGAAAATACAAGAAACAGCAGAGCATGCAGCAAACATTGCACAACTCTCAAAAGGCCCAAAAATAAGCATGTCTGGAAAATTTGATGTTCTCTTCGCTCCGCATGCTTTCGCAGCAATAGTTGATCATTTTGCAAATAATGCATCTGTCTTTTCTGTAGAATCAGGTTTGTCTTGTTTAAATAATCAACTCGGAAAAAAAGTTGCAGACTCACAAGTAACTCTCTATGATGATGCAACAATACCTAATGGTTATAGCTCTTCTTTATTTGATGCAGAAGGAACTCCAATGCAAAGAACACCAATAATTGAAAAAGGAATCCTAAAAAATTATTTGCATAATGCTTCTACAGCAAAAAGATATAAAACAAAATCTACAGGCAACGCAGGTTTAATCTCTCCACATGCATTTAGCCCAATCTTAAAAGAAGGCAATTTCAGCAAAGAAGAACTCTTCAAGGGAATAAAAAAAGGAATTTACATTACTAATGTTTGGTATACACGATTTCAAAATCATAAAACAGGAGATTTTTCTACTATACCAAGAGATGGTGCATTTTACATAGAAAATGGAAAAATAAAAACCCCTTTGAAAGATATTCGCATTTCTGAAAATATGCTTAACATAATGAAAAATATTTCTGCTATTGGCAAAGAAACAACTCAAATTAAAAGCTGGGAAGTAGAGACACCTACGACAGTACCATATACTTTAGTCAAGAATGTAAATATTACAAAACCAAACTAAATATCTTCTTTTCGTAGTAAAGGAATAAGGCCATATTCTTTTGCATCAATATCAAGATTCCATTTTCGTAAAAAATCTGCAAACTCAGAAGAGGAAGACATAGGAACGAGAACAACATGATTTGAAAGTCTTTCTATACCCTTAATATTTTTTATTGCACGTGCAAACATCACCTTCTGAGAAGCCGTAAGAGACTGCAAGGAGTAACTATACAAAACAGATGGCTGTACACGATATAATTCATATAAATATTTCTGATGTTTCACAGAGTAGCCTTCTCGTAACAAAGTCAACCAAAGACTCCTATCATAATCCTTAAAAGAAAGAAATTGAACATCTGCATGAGAAATAAACTCTAAAATCCTTTTCTTAAAAGAAGAACGATCTACACCATTTTCAAGAACAGCAAGATCAATATCTTTAGGTGAAAGTCTCCCTTTTACATAAGAGCCAAAAAGAAGTATATCAACAACTTCTTTTTTATTTTTTTCTAACAAGGTCTTTAATTTTTTTACTAATGGTTTCATCGTCAAAAATAAGTGAAAAGAGTATATAGATTTAACTAATAACAATAAAAGGAGTTTTAAACCTTTATGTTAATTTAATAACAAGGATTATACAATTAACAAAAGGCTCTAAAATAGCTGTTTTTAATAATCTGGTAACAATAGAGGGGCACCTACAACCATACTTCAAAAGCATAGAAACCACTACAACCAAAAAGTATAGAGCATAAAGAATATAATCCTACAAAAGACAAACTAAAAGAGAGTATTCCAAACATAAGGTGCTATAGATAATGTTCCTTTACTAAAAATATTCAACTCAGATGAAGGTACTATTCTTCTTCTCAAATTCTCTAGAAGTTGATCAGCAAGCACTGGCGCCATTGCCATTTTTGTAGGAAAACATATCGAAACATTTCCCCTCCTATGTATACTTACACAAGAAGGAAGAAGATTATCATTTTTTTCTTCAGCCCGTAAAGCATCAAATGTAGACCAAATAGTTTGGGAAAAATCAACTCCTTTCAAAGCTTTTTCTAAAAATCCTCTAGCATTATAAATCAAAACTTCAGGATCTTGTTTATATCCTTGCTCAGCAATGTCTCCACCAATAGCCCAAACTCTCTTCCTAGAAGAAGTATAATGTGTTGTAATAGATGCCATAGCTTTTCCACCATCAATGCAATGCCCCCAAAGCTCCGGTAGAGCATCACCAGAAACGAGAACTTGTCTAAGAGGACGAACTTGCATAACACATTCTTTATAACCCATTGCATCAACAAGTTCCTGATTTCCAATACCAGCAGTTAAAATCACAGTTTGAGGCGAAAGAGTAGTATATCCCATTAGAGAATCTTTTTCAGTGAAATCAATAGTGGCTACAGAATCACAATTCATCTGAAAAGAAAGCTCATTAAAAT
>CAYHUV010000089.1:0-3949 GCA_964359695.1 Candidatus Woesearchaeota archaeon | reverse complement strand
TAATCGCAACTGGTTCAGATCAATAGTTACTGTACTCTCTGCAGCAAACACATCATCTGCTTCCTCTAGTGCAGGATGATAATTTCTAGACTCTATTAATTGAGTAAAAGCATCATCGATATGGCGCAAGACCAAATTATGATCTCTGCGTGTTAAACCTAATTGAGCTTTGCCATCATGCATACGATACAAACAACCATCAGCAGTGTAAAAACCAACAGAACGTAAAGAAGGGTTACCCAAACGCTCTAATTGTATCTCATCACTATGACGCATAGTCTCAGGATCGACCAAAGCGTACGCATCACGCAAATTACCAACAATGTTTTCAAGTGCCATTTTACTCTTAAAAAAGAAAGTTATTCCTATATAAAATTAACTGTATTGTCCTAAAAAAGAGACTAAAAATAAAAAATTAAAGAATATCTTCTTCGGCAATAACTACGAAGTCACCTACTGCAACAACAGAAGAGAATGGAACTAACCAGTTTCCTTCTTTATCTTGTTCGATTTCTAAGTGGTCAATGTAAGAAGTTGGGTTCTTTAAAATAATCTGCATAAGTTCCCCTGTTCTTGTTTCGAATGTGATATTGCCAACTTCACCGAATTTTTTGCCTGACTTTGTTACAACAGTTTTTCCTAGAAGTGCTCTAGAATTTCTTTTTTCATCAATTTTATCTGACATCGTTATAATCTCCCATTAAGTGAGTTTTTATATAGGCATTATTGGCTTTATATAGTTTTCTCGTTTGTATTGCTATCTTGAAAAAATATGTTTATTCTAATATTTCTTTGAAAAATTCTTTTGTTTTTTCGCCAAGTGTGTTAAGAGTTTCACTTTCTTTAATATTCACATCTTCAAAGTCATCTGAGATTCCTTCTGCTATAGCATGCCCTGTATTAGAAAATGTAGAACCTTCTCCTATAAAGTCTCCAAAGTCAATATATGCAGAGGAAATAAGAAAGACAAAAATAAGAATTATGAAGATTATAAGGTATTTTATAATCCCTTTAGTTATATGATGTTTGAAAAGTTCTAAAAGTATAAGAATGCCTATTATTACTAAAATAACTATTAATAGACCCATAAAAAATTTTAAAGCTTTAAGATATATATAGTTTTCTGCTTTTTCGTTATTAGACACCCACACACCTATGTTTCCTATGGAATATATGTGTGAAAAAGAAGTAAGTTCGTTAATTTTTTATTAAAAGTAGGATTTCTTATGGAACTTTTCTTTATTCTTTATTTTGTCGTCAATACATATAGAAAAATTTAAGGTTTTTTTGTGGATTTATTTTATTATTTATCCTTTTTTTCTAATTCTTTATTATATTATCTTTTTAAGCTTTAATTATGTATTATATACTTTTATTTTTTATATTATATTATATGTTTTTCCATTATTTATTATATATATAACTATATTCATATTATTATATCTTCTTTACTTCTGTTAGTTTTGTTTCGTTCTATCGGAAAAGTAGGGGTACTTTTATAAAGAGGAAGTGCTATTCATTGTGTATTCCATTTTAGAAAAAGTTCCATAGGAAATGGAGGACTGGGTCTTTATTTTCAGGAACGAACATGTTTAATAAGCTTTAAGGAAAGTGGGTGGTATGGTAGAAAAGGGGTTGAATAATTATTTTGAGGACTATCTTAAACGTGAGCCTCTTTTTTTGGATAAAAAAGTTCTTCAATCTAATTATATACCTGAGACTTTGCACCATAGAGAAGACCAAATAAAAAAAGTTGCTGGTATTCTTGCTCCTGCTTTACGAGTTGAAAAGCCTTCTAATATCTTTATCTATGGGAAAACAGGTTGTATTTCTGGAAATAGTATTGTATATACTCAATCAGGATATAAAAAAATTAAAGATGTTCAAGCAGGAGAAAAAATTTTATCTTATAATGTTGAAAAGAAAAAGTATGAGTGGAAAGAATGTATGTATCTTGAATTTGAAAATACAAGCCCTCTTTTGAAACTTACTTTTCATAATGGATTTGAGATTACTATTACTAAGGATCATCCTTTGCTTGTAGGATCTTATGAATGGAAAAATGGGGATCAATTACAAGTAGGAGATAAACTTTGTTTTGCATTTGATTATGATACTTTTTCAGCAGATGGAAAGTATGAGGATATTTCTTTATCTCTTGTTCGACTTCTTGCTATGACTCTTTCAGATGGAAATATGGGTGTGCGAAAACGTATACGAAAAGATTCTAGAGGATATTTGTATAATTCTACAAAAATGCGTTTACGTATTTCTTCTAATAGAGAAGAGTTGTTAACTTTAGTTCAAAATGATTGTAAGACTTTGTTCCTTACAAATGCGTTCCCTATAAATATTGGACATACTTGTCAAGAGGTTCAATCTGTTTCTCAAGAAGTTTGTATGCTCCTTAACTCTCATGGTGTTCCTTTTGGAAAGAAGAGCAACATAATTCGTATCCCTGAATGTATTTTACAGGCTTCTTCTTTTGTACAAAAAGAATTTTTAAAAGCACTTTTTTCAGGAGATGGTTTTGTCTCTTCTCATACTCAACAAGTGGAGTATTATTCTAACTCTAAGTTATTTTTGTTAGATATTCAACTTCTTATCTATAGATTTGGGATAAAATCTCGTGTTTCTTATAAAAAAGCACGATGTAATGGTAAAGAGTTTGATTCTTATCGTTTGTCTATTAGTGGTAAACATTCTTTAGAACGTTTTGCTCATTCTATTGGTTTTTATAATACTTTTAGAAATGAAAGACTATTACATATGCTTTCTTCATACAAAAAAACTATGAAAACAAAAGATATTTCTGAGCAGGATAAAATTCTTTATTCTTCCCTTGTGTCTATTGAAGAAGTTTTTGAAGATAAAGTATATGACCTTAGCGTTCCTGGTACACATAGTTTTATAGCAAATGGACTAGTCTCTCATAACTCAGGGAAGACATTAACTGTACAACATGTATCTGATAGTATGACCGAAATTATTGAAAAAAATAAACTCCCTGTAAAAATATTTTATCTTAATTGTAAATTAAAAAGAGTGGCTGATACAGAATATAGGCTTATTGCAGAATTAGCACGTTTTCTTAAGACTGATATTCCTGCAACTGGTTTGCCTACAGATGAAGTTTATAAGATGTTTCTGAGATCTTTAGAAAAACAAAAAATTCTTATGGTTTTAATATTAGATGAAATTGATCAATTAGTTGCTCGTTCTGGAGATCAAATACTTTATAGTCTTACTAGAATTAATTCAGAGCTCAAAGAAAGTCAGATTACTATTGTAGGGATATCTAATGATATAACATTTACCAATTATTTAGATCCTAGGGTAAAAAGTTCTCTTTCTGAGGAAGAACTTGTTTTTCCACCATATAATGCTATACAACTTCAAGCAATATTAAAAGAAAGATCGGATAAAGCTTTTCGTAAAGGAGCAGTTGCTGAGGGAGTTTTAGAAAAATGTGCAGCATATGCTGCTAGAGAACATGGTGATGCTAGAAGAGCTTTAGAATTGCTTCGGGTTGCAGGAGAGTTAGCAGAAAGAAATAATGAAACTAAAATCAATATTAATGCTTTAGATGAAGCTGAAGAAAAAATTGAACGAGATAGAGTACATGAAATTATTACTAGTCAACCTAAGCAATCACAAGTGGCACTTTTAGCTATTTTTGGAACAGTGAAAGCAGCTGGAAATAGACCAATGTTTACTGGGGATATTTATGAACTTTATAAGGAATTTTGTGCAAAAGCAAAAATACGGCCACTCACACAAAGGAGAATTTCTGATATAATAGCAGAATTAGATATGCTTGGGATAATTAATGCTAAAGTTATTAGCAAAGGGAGGTATGGGCGAACACGACAAATAGGACTTGGAATTCCAAATTCTTCAATTCCTTAATTGGAAAGCTTACTTAATGAGGCATTAGGAATATGAACAA
>CAYHUV010000088.1:0-3963 GCA_964359695.1 Candidatus Woesearchaeota archaeon | reverse complement strand
AGCGTTGGTTTTTTGTCAAGCCCTGCGGCGACTGAGCACTGGAGCGAAGCGACGAAAAATTGTTTTATTTAGTTGATTTTTATGTCGTCCCTAAAGATTAAGGATTTTTGAATAAACATTTAGAAACCTTTTTATTGAAGTATGCCATTATTTTTCTTATCATAAGGAGGACATTACTATGGAAAAAGGTAAAACTGCAAATGTACAAATGCTAGGATTAGCTACAACAATGGCAACAAAAGTTGCACCTGTACCTCATTTAAGCATTGTTAAAAATAAACATATGAGCAGCTGTAGCGTGAATCAATACTAACAATGAGCTTACATCCAGAAAAACTCTCAGCACCGAGTTTTTTATATTTGAATTTGACTGAGAAATGTAACCTTCGATGTACTCATTGTTATGGCTCTTTTGGTTCTAAAAAAGAAGGGGAACTTGTTAAAGAAGATTTTCAAAGAATTATTAAGGAACTTTCACATTTAGGGGTCTTTTATGCAAATATTTGTGGAGGAGAACCTACACAATCACCCTATTTTAAAGATGTCTTGCATTTTTTACAAGAAGAAAAACTTCACTATATGTTAACAACAAATGGCCTCATTAACACCAAGCTCTTAGAATTTATTCATACTCATGGAGAATTTCTCATTAGTGTAAAAATTAGTCTTGATGGCTTTGATGCAGAAACGCATGGGATTATTAGAAAAGGGTCAAAAATGATGTCAAAAGAAGCAATTTTTCGCCAGACAATTTATTCTATTCGTTTTTTTCAAGAAAGAGGGTATCCCATTACTATTGCTACTTCTCTTCATAGAAAAACACTTCAACAACTCCCTAAACTTCTTCAATATATTCTTAAACTAAAACCAACCGCATGGTATATTTCTCCTATAACTGAGAATGGAAGAGCATTAGAGAATAGGGATTTATTTACAGATTTAAATGAATATAGGGATATCCTTAAAAGCGTTATAGAAATAGCTGAAAGAAATAATATTATTATAAAATTGGTTGATATTGTTCTTGATGATAAAGAATATGAGAATTTTTATTTTGATTGCGGTGCTGCATTATCCCATTGTGAAATTCATGCAGATGGAACTGTTTCTCCTTGTACACTTTCTCGATTAACTATTCATAATAACTATTTTGATTTTCCTAATATTAAGCAAAAGACTTTAAAAGAAGTTTGGGAAAGCCAACCCTTTCAAAGATTCAGAAAATACCAAACCATAGGCTGCGGTGGTTGTAAGAGTTTTAATAGTTGTAACAGGTGTGTTGCAAATATATTTCAATATTATGGTGATCCTATGCAAATTCCCACATTTTGTAATAGTATACATGAGAAATTAGGAATAAATCCAAATGTAAGGTCAAAAATTCAACAAGGATTGATACAAATTGAAATTAAGTAAACATGCTCGTTTTAGAAAAGAAGAAGACTATATCCTTTTATGTAGAGTAGATACTCTGCAATATTTCCACATAGAAAATAAATGGTTTAATGTACTGCTTTGCTTGAAGGATAGCTTGACTCTTGATAATGCAACTCAAGAAAAGGACCTACATATTTTTTTGAAGGATTTAGAAATAATGGGAGTTTTGGAAAATGAATAGTTATCTTTTAACTTGTAATCCTACTTTTTCTCGGCAATTGCTTAAGGAAATGGGCTTGCCAGGAATGGTAGTACATCCAGGAGTTTTATTTGTAGAGGCTTTAGATCCATTAAAGGAATATATTCTTGCCCACGATATATATCACGTTCAAAAGAAAGTTGATTCTTTAGATAGAGAGCAGATTGTAGATATTCTTGCGTCCATGCTTTCTTTAGAAAAAACATTTGCTTTATGCTGTATCTTTTATGGCTCTCCTACATCTAATGTTCAATCTTTGCAGATACGAAGTAGAGATATAGAAGTACAAGTTGGGATTAGCCTGGAGCAAAAGGGATTTAGAGTGAATAGAAACTCTCCCGATATTTTCCTTTATTTACATGTTATTTCATCAAAGGTCTATGTATCTAGCCTAGTATATCATGTTCCACGAATGATAACGCTAAAGAAAAATAGATTAAATAGAGCACAACTTAAGCTTGGAGAAGCATTAGAGTTCTTTCATATCCCTCTTTCTCAGATCAAAACTGCTCTGGATATTGGTGCTGCACCAGGAGGTTTTAGTAAAGAGTTAAGTCTTCATAATATCCAGGTTATGGCTCTTGATCCTGCTGAAATGGACAGCTCCATTCTAGAAGATCCTCATATTACTCATGTAAAACTACGTGCAGAAGAATTTGTGCCATCTTCTTCTTATGATCTTTTTGTGAATGATATGAATATGCACCCTAAAGATTCAGCGCGCATCATTTTATCCTTAAGTCCATTTTTGACAAAAGAGGGATATTGCATTATGACTATAAAATGTCCTAGTAAAAATGTTTTTTATTATATTGAAGAAGTAAAAAAAATTTTAGAATCTTCCTTCTCTCATTTTAGGTTTCAGCATCTTCCCCATAATCGTATGGAAATCACTATGATAGCAAATAGATCATCTTAAAAAACTTTCTTTTTCCTTTTTTCAGAACCCCTGTTTTGTAGCGTTGGTTTTTTGTCCAGCCCTGCGGCGCTTGAGCACTGGAGCGAAGCGACGACTTCTTTATACTACAAAGTCTTTTATTGATACACCCCACCCTTTAGTTCTTTAATACGCTGTGCAAGATATTCTTTATCATATATTGCAAGAACCCAATTTACTTTTGTTTTAGGGTCATAATCTCTTGGAAGAAGATCCATAAAACTTCCAATGCTTAACTGTTGTATTTCCTTAAATACATACTCTTTACCTGTTGCAGCTGTTGCAGCTTCTACAGAAGCTAACGCTCTCTCTAAAAGATGCACATCAGTTATTTTATCAGGTGTTTTTTTTAATACTATTTTAGTATTTAAATTATCCACTATTCTTAGTTCTTCTTCAAGATTCATTACACTATATATGTTTCTTTTCCTTTTAAGATTTACTAATTGCAGTCACTTTTTCTTTAGCTTTTATTATATGTTTTTTCATTTTCTCATCATCTTATCAAATAAAAACACACTAAAGAATGGAATTATGATTAATAAAATAAAAATAATTAATAATATTATTGATATAGGAATTGTTGAATTTCCTGAGAAAGAAAATCTCATTGCTTCAATAAGATAAAAAAGTGGATTTAGAAAAAGCATGTATTGAAAAATCTTAGAAAAACCTTGAATTGGGAAAAATACACCTGAGAATAAAAAAAGTATAATTGAACCATAATTGATAATCATTTGAGCAGTCTTAGTTTCTTTGATTAATGCAGCAATAAGAAAACCAAGACTAACAAAAATTAAAATCGTCGATATACAGGTGAATAATAGTAAGAGTATTGAATTTAAATTTATAGAATTTAAATAAATCATTAATAGAAAAGCAATTATTAAAAAAGTTCTACTGGAAGTGATTATTAGAGATAATATTTTTCCAAGAAAAATTGAAATTCTTGAAATTGGTGCCACGAGTAAAGTTTTTATAAACCCCTTTGAGTCAAGGATTAAATCTAAACCTACATTTAATGAAGCAATTGCAATTAAATAAACTATAATACCTGCACTTAAAAATGAAGTATAATTCATATTAGAATAAGTTATCCCAAAAAATTGATCAATACTATTTCCAATTAATAAAATTAAAGCCAAGAAAATAAATATAAATATTATTTGCTGGATTAAACTCTCTTTTTTTATATCTCTAAGAGCAATAGCCCAAGTTTCTCTAAATATTTTTTCTAATTTCAAGAAATACATCCTCCAATTTTTTTCCATTAGTTAGATTTTTGAGAGTATCGATCTTGATAATTTTACCCTCATCAATTAAAGCAATACGTAAACATAATTCTTCAGCTTCTTCAGTATTATTTGTGGCTATAATTATAGTTGTTTTA
>CAYHUV010000087.1:0-3991 GCA_964359695.1 Candidatus Woesearchaeota archaeon | reverse complement strand
AGAAGATAGAGGGAAACAAGAAATTCTCTGACTTCAAAAAGATTATTGAAGAAGAACTTGCAAAACTTACATTAGAAGAATCTGAAGTGGATGTAACAGAGACAACAAACACTTCTTCTTAATTTTTTTTATTTTTTTTAAGAACTTACATTACCAATGAACACATGTCTTACACCTTGAATTTTTCTCAGTCTTTTAATTAGTCCCTGTAAATGTTCTAAACCTGCAGTTTCCATTTCAAAACTGCATTCAACAAATTTGTCCCCTGTTGCCTTTGCATTTGCATGTTTAATTGTTGTACTTTGTGCAATAAGCGTGTTTAAAATTTCTGCAAAAAGCCCTGTACTGTTTTCTGCATCAACTTTAATTTCTACAACTTTCCCAATATTATCTACCCAACGCACAGTAACTTTCTTTCTATTCACATCTTTCTTTTTGGCACTGATACAATCACACCTATGAATATTTACTTTTCCAAGACTTCTAGAAAATCCAATAATTTTCTCCCCAGGAATCGGATGGCAACACTTCGAGAGTAATATTTCAGGCTTAGACATACTATCTACATCAATAATCCATGCTTCAAGTTCTTTTTTAGTTTCTTCCTCTTTTTTATAGCTTTGTGCAGGAATCTTTTGTGTTAGCATAATATATCTTTTAATCTTTGATGCAGCTTTTGAGGTTTTTACAATTTTCAACCAGTCTCTTGAAGGATGCTGATTTTTAGCGGTAATAATATCTACGCGGTCTCCATTTTTTAGGGTGGCACGTAATGGAACAAAAAGTCCATTTACTTTTGCAGCAATACATTTATCACCCAAATCTGAGTGAACTGCATACGCAAAATCTAGAATCCCTGCATTTTTAGGAAGCTCAATAACTTTCCCTTTAGGAGTAAAAGTAAATATTTCATCCTCAAAAAAATCAATGTGTAACATTTTTAAGAATTCTTTCGCATCTTCAGAATCTTTTTGAAGTTCATTTACTTCCATCATCCATTTAAATTTCTGATCAAACTCATTATCATTGCCCTGTCCTTTATATTTCCAATGTGCAGCGATACCTTGCTCTGCAATAACATGCATTTCTTCTGTTCGTATTTGAATCTCAATAGGCTTATTCTTAGGCCCTATTATAACTGTGTGTAATGATTGATACATATTTGATTTTGGTGTTGCAATATAATCATCAAATTCTTTTGGTATAGGTGTCCAAAGGCTATGTACAATTCCAAGAAGTTCATAACAATGCCTCACATTATCTGTTATAATCCTCAAAGCAGTTAAATCATAAATCTCTTCAAAACTTTTATTCTTTTTCTGCATCTTTCTATAAATACTATAGATGTGTTTTGGTCTTCCAGTTATATCACAAGAGATTTTTGTAGTCTTGAGTTCTTCATCAAGAATTTTTTTAATTTTTTCAATCTCTTTTTCTCTTTCTTTTTGTGATTGTTGAATTTTGTTTTGGATTTCTTTATAGACCTCTGGTTGCAATTGCTCAAATGCTAAATCTTCCATCTCCCATTTGATGCTTGCAATCCCTAGTTTGTGTGCAATAGGTGCATAAACTTCTAATGCATCCCTTGCGATTCTCTGCCTTTTTTCTTCTCTAAACACATTAATTGTGTGCATATTATGCAATCGATCTGCAAGTTTAATAAGAATAATTCGTATATCTTTGACTGAAGCAAGAATAACTTTTCTAATAGTTTCTGCATGATAATCTTCTCTAGATAAACTTTTAAGAGTCTTAATTTTGGTCATGCCTTCAACAATAAGTGCTATTTCTCTTCCAAATTCATTACTAATATCTTTCTGTGTTATTTCTGTATCCTCAACAACATCATGAAGGAGTGCAGAAGCAATTGTAACATCATCTAGTTTTAGATCAGCAAGAGTACAAGCAACAATCAATGGGTGTTCAATATATGGCTCTCCAGTTGCTCGTGTTTGTCCTTCGTGTGCTTCTTCAGCAAAAGCATAGGCCCTTTTTATTAGAACAATATCTGGTTTTTTCTCATAGGCCTTCAATTTTTTAATCAAATCAGATAGCTGCATAAAGTATAAGAAAAGGTAAATCCCATTTAAAAAGCTGTGGGAGAGATATTTTTTAACTTTGGTCGATATCTTTTTATAGTTTTTAAGAAACAATTTTGATATGAAAATAATCATTGTTGGCTGTGGAACAACAGGAAATGCAATTATTCCCTTGCTCAAAGGAAAAATTCTTCTTATAGACCGTGATATTGTGGAAGAAAAGAATCTCTCTTATCAAAAACTCTTCACAAAAAAGGATGTTGGAAAACCAAAAGCAGAAGTTCTAGGAAAAAGATTAGGTCATCCTTATAAAATTCTTGATCTTGACTATACAAATGTTTCATTTTTGAAAGCAGACCTAATTATTGATTGTACAGATAACTTAGAAACACGTTTTCTCATAAATGAATATTGCTCTAAAAAGAAAATACCTTGGATTTACACAGGTCTTGTTGGCTCACAGGGAAGAATGATGCCCTGTACTGGTGAATTTTGTTTTAGTTGTGTCTTTTCTGAAGTTAAAGGTTTAGAGACCTGTGAGACTGCTGGTGTCAATCCTGCAATGGTAAACAAACTTGCACAAGTAGTTGAACAAGAAGTACACAGAATATCTGAGGGCAAATTATCCTCTGGTTTATGGGCGAATGGTTCTTGGATACAGGTAAAAAGAAATAAAGACTGCCATGTTTGTAAAGGAAAATATATTTATTTAGAAGGGAAAAAAGAAAGAATAATAAAATTTTGCGGTTCTTCACGTTACCAATTTAAAGGCAATTTTGATTTCACCAATGTAAAAAAAAGATTAAAAGGAAATTGTAACTGGTTTGTCTATGAAGACTTCTATATCTTTCCAGACCGCGTCTTAGTAAAAGCATCAAGTGAGAAAGAAGCAAAGAAAAAGTTTGCAAAAGTTATTGGCTGTTAGATTTTTTAAGATTTTTTCTAATTTTATAAACAATTTTATCTATCTTTTTTAGATGTAGGAGCATTTGATTAGTATAACCCTGAAGTTCATTAATATCATTATAAACTGTGTGAAGCCCCCAAGTAGTAAAACCCATAAGATCATCTATTTGTTTTCCATGTTCCATAATCCAAGAGAGATAGTCCATATTTTTATTTCCTTTACCTGTAATGATTTCAGCACGCAAATATTTTATTTCAATACTATGCTGTTTTTTAAAATCTTCAAGGAGTTTTTGATTTATTTTAGGGATAAAAACACGAATAAGATCTGTAACTCTCACTTTCAGTTCTTTACTATGCTCTAAACCTTCAAGATGAGGTCGTAGCTTTTCAATGATTTCCATTTCAATCCTGAAACTTTGATATTCATCCCCAATTATCTTCTGTATATCAGGAGATTCAAGTTCTGTTTGTATTCTTCGTAAAATATTTGCAGCAGAAATATAATTTGTAAGTTCGTCGCTATTTATTAAGTAATACAAATAGGTCCCAACACTGACTTTATCTGACAAACATGATTTTCCTGGAAGACGAATATTTTTTAGGAGGCTATCTATATGATTCAGTTCATCAATTATTTCTTCAGTGGGCCTATTTTTTTCTACGTCACCTCTAGGACCGATTGTCCTTCCACCAACAATAATAAATGGCCCAAAAGGATGACTTTCTACCACTTCTTTTTCAAGTTTTAGTTTGATAAATACTTCTGTATTTTCAGGGATCTCAGAAGGTATAGTCCAACTCGTCACTCCTCTATCTTCTGCATTATTTTGTAAGCCTATTAAATTATATGTACCATCTGCTCTTTGCAATGCATATTCAATACTTAAATTACTCCTCAATTCTTTTGGTTCAATTTTCCAATATAATTCTATTCTTGTTCCTGCTTGCAACTTTTGTCCTTTAGTTGGTTGCCAAAGGTCAAGAACAATTTTTCCAGATGGTGGAAGAGTCGTTCCTTTTCTTTTTATAGAAAATGTATTAGA
>CAYHUV010000086.1:0-4016 GCA_964359695.1 Candidatus Woesearchaeota archaeon | reverse complement strand
TTTCTATAACTCTCGTCCACGAGGAAACTTTAGAGGAGATTTCAATCCATTCATGTTTATTTTTCCTTAAGACTACAATTTAATTTATTTTTATTAATTCTTTAAGGACTAATGGGTTGAGCATAATCATAATATGCTGTCAAATACATTGAACAACACAATTGACTAATCGGTTGTTGATTATTAGGGTCTTGATTTGGTTGAACACATCCAGGAGTAGTCCAAAAATTTCCCCATTCTGTAATAGGATAAGGGCATGGAGGATTAAATCCACAAGTTTCTGTATCTATACATACCTTCAATTGTTAAATCACGATAATTTCTATTTACATTGTGTTTGTCTTCAAGCCCAAGCTTATTTGCAACCTCTTGGATTTGGTCTTTGGCTGCCTCAACATCATTACTGATTATTTCTATTTCTATAAAAGACCCTACATGCTTTACTTCATCCAAGACAAGAGTACAACCAAATAGCTTAAATTCTTCTCTTATCTTTTCTACTGTAACTAACTTTTTACAATCAATCGCTAGTAGAATTTTTCTAATAATATTAGCATCAGAACATTCTGTTTCAAGCTCTTCTTTCCACATCATGTTTGAATTTAACATCTCTTTTGAAGAAGATGGCTTGTAAGTAATGATAACCTTTCCTGTTTCAGGCACTTCCCGAATACGTAAACATTCTTTTGTTTTCATAAAATCTCTATGCACTGCAGAAAAATAATGATCTTTATTTGTTACTTTACTTACTCTATCTCCCCCTAGAGCCAGTATCTTTTTTTTAATCCTCTGTACGTCTTGAATCGCAAATTTCATTTCAACTTCCATTATTTTTCTCCATAGACAATAAAATATTTACCTTTATATGTCTTAATTACTTTCCCAGCTATTTTCCTTAAGCCAGCTTTTTTAAATATTTCTATAGCCTCTTCCAGTACAATAAAATTATGTTTTTCTTCACCCAATAATAACCTATATTTCAAAAGATGCCAAATACAACTTTTAAAATTACTCCTATAAGGATCTATAACATCAATACAAAAAATAGCCTTTCCAGGCTTTGTAACTCTTCTCTTTTCTTTTATAAAATTAATTCTTCTCTTTTCTATTTCTTATGGATTATTCTAAAGAAGCTCGTAAGAATTATAATATGATGGCCAAAGAATATCATACTGCAAGAACAAATACGAAGACAAAAGGATGGTTTTACAACGAATGGCTTGAAATGCCAACGACGTTAAAACTTTTAGGTGATGTTAAAGGTAAAAAGATTCTTGATATGGGATGTGGAACAGGACTTTATGCACGTATTTTACAACGACGAGGTGCAAACATCTTTGGTCTTGATATTTCTGATGAGATGCTTGGAATTGCTAAAAAGGAAGTTCCCAACGTTACTTTTGTTCGAGGGACTGCTGAAAAGTTACCGTATAAGGATAATCAATTTGATATTGTTCTTGCAGCCTTAATGATGGAGTATCTTTCCTCATGGGATAAAGTTCTAAAAGAAGTACGACGTGTGTTAAAACCCAAAGGTATCTTTGTCTTTTCTACTGGAAATCCTGTTATGAATGCAGGGGTTTCTATCATCCATAAAGGAAAAAAGATTCGTGATGTTCAAAATTATTTCAAAGAAGGATTACATGTCAGTAAATGGGTTGTTGACGATAAAGAAGTTCCTATGAAATGGCATCATAAAACGTATGGAACAATTATCAAAGCACTTGTTAAACACAAATTTATGATTATTGATTACGAAGATGCAAAACCCTTACCGCAATCAAAAAAATATTTTCTTGAAGCTTATGAGAAATGCATGCATAAGCCTCTTTTTTGTACATGGAAAGTACAAAAAATATAATTTTTATTCTTTGAGAATATAGCCTAAAAAAGGTTCTTAGATTTTCATAGCGACAATGTGCGCAAGATGATTATCCCAATGTTCTTCATCATCATGGGATTTAAATTCTTTATAAAACAAAATATTCCAATCAGTATACCTTTCTTTAAGTTCTCCTTTCTTAAAATAATACCCTTGAGACGTCTTTTCTTGAGAAGGATCACCTTCTAAAAGAACTTCAAAAATATGAATTCCTTGATTGGAAGTTTGTTTTTTCAAAAGTGAAAAAAGTTCAGAAACTCTTTGTTTTTTAAGAAAATGAAGAACACCCAAACCTAAAATAATGTCATATGATCCTTGAGGTTCAAAAAAATCTAAATCTTTACATAACAGAGTAAGAGGAACCTTACGCGTTATCGCTTCTTTTTTTAAAAAAGAAAGTACAGTTGCTGAAAGATCAACACACGTAACATCAAATCCTTTCTTTGCTAATGCTAACGCAGTTCCACCTTCACCACATCCAAGGTCTAAAACTCTTCCTGATTTTTTTAACTTTAGAATTTGAGTAATAATTTCATCATAAGGTTCAGAGGTGAAAACAAAATCTTTCTTGGAGAAAACTTTTTCTTCAAAAAAATATTTCTCATTAATCATCTTTGATATCTTCTCTTTTATTTTTATAAATTTAACTTTCTACTGACCAATTTGAGTACATAATTTTATAAATAGGAGATCTAAACTTGTAAAGAGATTATGGAACAAAATGTTGAGCTCTGGCTTAAAAATCCAAAAAAGCTTTTCTGGATAAATCTTTTTACAAATCTTAGTGCATTAACCTCTATTATTACACTCTTTTATCTTAAACGAGGACTTACTTATACCGAAATAGCCTTTCTTGCAACAACTATAAGTTTATCTATAATTCTCTTAGAAGTTCCAACAGGAATTTTATCCGATAAAATTGGAAGGAAAAAAACAATTATTTTTGGAATTGTATCGTTATTAGGTCATGGAGTAATATATCTTTTTGCAAATAACTTTATTTTTTTTATGCTTGCTGTTATTCTCTTTGCAGGTTCTGTAAGTCTTTTCTCAGGGTGCATGACTGCATTTATTTATGATTCATTAAAAATTGCAAAAAAAGAAGAATTAGCAAAAAAATATTTAGGTCATTTTAGATCTGCACCGCTTCTTGCGGCTATTATTGTACCCCCCATAGCAAGTACTCTTGCTCAAGATCTTTTAAATTGGCAATTTCTTATCATTATCTTTATCAATATCTTAGGATATCTCCTTGCGTTGTTGATAGCACTGACATTACATGAACCCAAAGATGGAACACCAAGAAAACAAAAAAGCTGGGACTTACTTAAAGAAAGTTTTCATGTATTATATAAAACAAAGCCCTTATTACGATTAACAATAAATCATGGAATGGGTTTTGTTGCTCTCCTTATTTTTTATAATTTGATTTGGCAACCCTTCTTTAAAGAAATTGGTGTTGCAGTTGCTTCTTTTGGTATACTTTTAGGAATTGCAAACGCAACAAATTTTTTATTATATCAAAAAGTTCAAGAACTTGAAAATAAATTTGGATCTTTAAATATTATCTTCTTAACAACCTTACTTCCAGCAATACTTCTTATGGCATTATTTTTCATTCCAAATCTTTGGCTTGCAGTAGGAACTTTTTTAGGTATGGCAATCCTTATTCCTCTGAGAGATCCTATCATAGTGGATCATAAAAACAGATATATTGAATCACATAACCGTGCAACAACTATCTCATTAATGTCCATGATGTACGCAATATTTGCAGCAATGCTTCAACCCATTATAGGAATAATTGCTGATGTGCAGCTTTCGTACGGAGTAATAATTTTAAGTATTTTATTAATAATAAACACGTTATTATTTTCTCCTCGAAGAAATGATCTTAAAGAAGTTTGCATAATTCCAATTATCAAATTGCGATCAGGGAACCACCGGTCATAGACACGGTGGTATGTTCTCCCTGATCGCTGAAAAAAGCTAATTTCTTTTGACTAGGATCAAACCATTTTTGTTTTTTAAGATAGTTTTGAAGATTTCCTAAATCATGCGCACTACCCATATAATAACTTGGACTCCAGAGACAGGATCCCCAAAAATATTTTTTCTTTAACCAAGGAAATTT
>CAYHUV010000085.1:0-4155 GCA_964359695.1 Candidatus Woesearchaeota archaeon | reverse complement strand
TTTGCAATCTGTAAAATTCTTTTTTCTTCCCTTTCATCTCCAGGTTTACTTGAACAAAAATGAAGAGACTCATCTGTAAATGAAACATATGATGTTTCTCCTACGCAGCTTTGGTCATAATACCTTTGCCAATCATAAGCAAGAGCTCTTTCTTCTTCTATTCTTTCTTCTTCAATTTTATTATGAACATATCCACTAATACCTAAAATTGTTACAAGAGATGCTCCCGCAATGCCCATTATTGTTTTTCTTTCCATCTTTACACTCTCCTCAAATAAGAAATAATTCCAAGAGCAACAAGTACTGCCAAGCCTATACTAACAACAATAGCAAATGCAGAACTCTTCTCAGTAACATCAACAGTAAACAATTCTTGTGTGACAATACCTTCATCACTAGACACTTCAACAAAGACATACTCTGTACCTTCTTCTTCAGGATAAAGTGTAAAAGTAAACTCTCCGCTAGAACCAGCAGGAACAGTCATTCTTTCTATATATTCAGCATCTAAACCATCAACATCTAAATAAAAAATCTTCGCATTCTCTCCTAAATTACTCACTTGTACTTTGTAAGAGCTTTCTTCTCCAACAACAAGATCTGTAATAGAAGAAATAGAAACAAATGTATTTTCATCATAGACCATTTCTCCTTCTACAGATATATACCCTCTTTCACTTACAGTAGAATAATCATTATTATAAGAAACTTCAACAAAAACTTCATACTCACCAGAAGCATCTGTTGGAATAACCAAATATGCACTAGAAGCATCATCCTGATCTCCAGAAACAAGTTCATCCATATATACTCTATTGGATATGCCTAATTCCGGAATGCTTACAGTAATCTTAATATCTTCTTCATCTTTCTCACCTTGATTCTCCAAACGCACCTTCACACCAAAATAATCTCCTGGTGCAACACTATTTGCAGAAAACAAAATATCTTCAATACTAAGATCATGTCTTTCTTGTTCAAAATAAAGAGTATAAGTTTTTGATTCTTTATTTTCAGAATCATAAACTTCTACATGTAAAGTATACTCATTGTTAGAAACATCAAGATCTTCTGGGATTTCTAAAGATAAAGTTTTCTTGTAAGAAACGCCATCTTCAATTTCAAAGACTTCACTAGTTTCTTCAATACTTCCATATTCATAACCCCCAATCCATGCACTCAATCGCACATCAGTAGCATCTCCACTACCTTCAAGATAAACTTGAATTTGAACATTACTATCAAGTTCTACTTGTATAAGATTGCCTTCTGCTTGAATGCCATTCACATACACAGAATCAATATTATAATCACTAGAATCTGCTTGAGTTAAAGGCATAGCAAAAAGACTAGTTAAAATCATTATAAGTGAAATAAAGACTGCTTTCATTTTTTCTCTCCTTTCCCTCCGTACAAGGGTTTTCTATAGAATCTAGCACCTAAACACCTTTATATACTTTTCGCTTTTGTAACTACTTATGAGAGACACCAATAGAGGATTTAGGGTTTTTGTAGCAAACCTGAAAACAAAGAAAGGTCTTTTCCGTTATTTTCAGGCTTCTCAAAATATTTGTTTGCCCATTTTATGAGCCAAAGACTTGCTTTTCAATTTTCAGGAAATGATTCTAATATGGATTATTACAAAAAAATTTATTTTTACCATAAATATCTTACCTAATTGTTCACAAAGTGTATTATTGTCAGAAATATACCACCAAAAATTAGTTGATTTCTATAGGGGATATTAACTCTGAGAAAAAGGCAGAGTTTATAGGCCTGAAATTAATGAAGAGTTTTCAGAAGGATAGCTTATTAATCTTCTTCAATAGAGGCATATCCTTTAATTTTGATCTGGGAAACATTTAAATATGTTAAGACTATTTTCCTCTCTATGGAACATAATAGGCTTGCACAAGAACGTATAGAAAAGATAAAGAAATTGCGTGAAATGGGTGTTGAGCCTTATCCTTATTCATATAAAGATTATACCTTTAGTTCTGTTCTTCTTAAGAAATATAACTCTTTGAAAGAAGGGGAATCTACAAAAGATAAATTTTCTATTATGGGAAGATTAATGACTCTTAGAGAAATGGGAAAAGCATCATTCGGGCATGTGCAAGATCAAGAAGGGCAAATTCAAGTCTATTTTCGTGAAGAGGATTTGAAAAATTTTGACATTTTCAAACTTACTGATTTAGGTGATATTATTGGTATTAAAGGAGAAGTGTTTAAAACCAAAAAAGGAGAAATTACTGTTTGGGCACGAGAATTTGTTCTATTAAGCAAATCTATTTTACCATTACCAGATAAATTCCATGGATTACAAGATACAGAAATTCGTTATAGACAAAGATATGTCGATCTAATCGCAAACCCAGACGTGAGAAAAATATTTTTGTTGCGAAGTAAGATAGTCAGTGCTGTTCGTGAATATCTTGATACAAATGGATTTACTGAAGTAGATATTCCAACTCTACAACCAGTCTATGGCGGAGCAAATGCAAAGCCATTTAAAACACATATTAATGCATGGAATATTGATTTGTTTCTTTCTATTTCTCCGGAACTTTATTTGAAAAGGCTTATTGTAGGTGGCTATGAAAAAGTCTATACCGTTTGTAAAAATTTTAGAAATGAAGGAGTGGATAAAACACATAATCCTGAATTTACAATGATGGAATGTTATTGGAGTGGTGTTGATTATAATGATATGATGGAGTTTACAGAGGATATTTATGAATTTGTTGCAAAAAAAATTCTTGGAACAACAGAGATTGTTTATCAAGGAACAAAAATTAGTCTAAAAAAACCATGGAAAAGAATGACAATGTATGAAGCTTTGAAAGAGTTTGAAAAAATTGATGTTAAAAAACTTTCAGATAAAGAATTGTTTTTACTTCTTGATAAACATAAAATAAATTATCATGGAAAGACAAGAGGTTTAGCAATAGCAGCTCTTTTTGAGGGGCTATGTGAAAAAAGACTTATACAACCAACATTTATTACTGATCATCCTAGAGAAACTACGCCACTCTGTAAACTTAAGAGAGGTGATCCAGCATTGATAGAACGCTTTGAACCTTATATTAATGGTTGGGAAATTGGAAATGGATACTCTGAGTTGACCGATCCAATTCTCCAAAGAAAATTTCTTGAAGAGCAAGTAGAACTTGGTCGAGGTGGAGATGAAGAAGCACACCTAATGGATAAGGATTTTATTCGTGCGATGGAATATGGGCTTCCTCCTACTGGTGGAGTTGGCCTTGGCATTGATAGAATGGTGATTATTCTTACCAATGCGGTCTCTATTCGTGAAGTTATTCTCTTCCCTACTATGAAACCTGAGAATGACTAAATTCTATTAAACCGTTCTATTTCTTTTTTGGTTTTTGTTCTTTCCCAACCTACTCTTGTTAAATCTTTAATTATCTCCTCTTCTTTATGGCTAAGACTTAATCTTTGATAAATATAGGATTCTAATTTTCCTTTTGGAAGTTTTTGTATTGAATCTTGTATCCCTTGGATATGTTCTTTTTTCCAACCTTGTCTTACAAGCTCTTCAGCAATATCTTTTTCTCGATTTAGATAAAGAATATTTTTTAGAGAGCTAAGATCTTCTTCAATAAGATCTTCTTCTGAAATAGATAATTTAGTTGATAGAGTAAAATATAATGTCAAAGCTGCTTGTGAAATGTAATAAAAGCCTAATGAAAAAATAAGTGTATAGAAAAAAACAAAAAGTAAAGAAGTCTCAAAAGAGAAACTTTCTGCAGCGTAACTTTTTGCTTGTCCAGATAGTCCTTCTTCGATTGAGCTTTCTTTTGTTGAGATTATTTGTTCAGCAAGTGTTTGTGTTGTTATCGTAAATGTCCCAAAACTATTAACATCACTTTGTACATAATAATAATCATTATCCTCATAAATATTATTAAGTGCATAAATCTCTCCTTGTTCATCAACAAGGATCATTTCATCTAAGGAATAACCATTCTCTTCTAGCCAGGATTTCTCTATTGTTGATTCTAAAGTTAAATATGAAAGATATTCTTCATTCATAGTTTCTGAATAAATAGAAAAGGTGTTATATGCTCCTTCTAATGTATTCGCAGCGACAACAAGAATAGTCACATCTTCTATATAGGTATTAGATGCAAA
>CAYHUV010000084.1:0-4218 GCA_964359695.1 Candidatus Woesearchaeota archaeon | reverse complement strand
ACAAGGTTTGATCATACAACCGAAACAAGAGATACGACTATTGCTGGTGAAATAGTAGAAATTCAAAATTATGAAAATAAAATTTGTGGTGGTGGCCAGTATATTCGTGTTGATGGAGCAAGTTATACTACAGATGCCTATAAAGCTAGACTTTAAGAAATGGTTGATAAAGCTTTAGAAGGAAATCAGGAATAGTTTTTCTAACTTTTTTATATTTTCTTTTGTTTTTTTCAAACGAAGATTTGCTTCTTTGACTAAAAATTTAATATACTCTTTTGAGAGTTCTTTTGTTACTATTGTTTCCATGCTTCCTGTGTCATTTATTTCAATCGTCCAATGTTTAAATGATCTCAGATAAGATTTCTTAAACCCATTATTTTGCAGCATTTGTAGAACTTTTTCTGCTTGTTCTTTGTCTTTACATTGAAAGTGAAGTATGAGAGGTTCATAAAAAAAACGAAGCGTTCCTTCTTTCTGAATAATAGAATAGATTTTACTTGCAGAAGCCTTCGTATGAGTTTTATACATCCATTGTACTTCTCCTTTCTTCACTCCACGTATGAGTGTGATTCTTCCAGAACAAGAAGAGGAAGTGATGTATTTTTTATTGATAATTTCTAATAAAAAGATTATATCTGGATCCATAAATCCTTGAGGGGATTTGTCCAGTTTATTCTTCTGCAAGGTTATGACTTTGGCTTTCATTTAAATGTTTTGTACAGTTTAAGAGATGTACTTTATGCTCCTTTGTATCATCTATTTCTAGAATAGTTATCGCTGCATTTTGTGGGCGATATTTATCATATTCTTCCCATGTTATTGGCTTTTTAAGAATAGCTAGAATTAATGCACCTAATATTCCTCCATGTGCAACAATTAGAACAGATTTGCCTCTATGTTTTTCCAGAAGATCATGATAAAAGTGGACAACTCTTTTCTGCGCTTCCATAAAAGATTCTCCACCTTCTGGTTTGTAACTATTGAAATGATTAAAAAAATTCTCTTTTATTTTTGGATCTTTATTAATTGGACGACCCTCATGTTTACCTGCATGAACTTCTCTTAATTCTGCTGTGTAAATTAAATGAACAAATAGATGGAATTTAAGAATTTTTTCTGCAGTTTCTTTTGTTCTCATAAGATCACTAGAGTAAGCATAATCAATTTTTTCATCTTTTAAACGTAGAGCTATTTTTTGTGCTTGTTCTTTGCCTAAAAGTGTTAAACAGCTCTCTCCATGGCCTTGGATTATTCCATTGATATTCGCATCTGTTTGTCCATGGCGTACAATAATGAGTTTCATAGTATTATTGACAAAAACGTGGTATATTAATGCTTCTTTTTTAATTCTTCAATATTTTCTACAGTAATCCAAGCGGCCATCAATCCGTAACCTTTTTTATCAACCTCAAAAGCTTCTATTTGTTTCACTTCTTTGAGAAAAATCAAAGTAATATAATTATATCCTTGTTTAAGATAATCCTCTATATTCGTCTCTTGTAAACATATGGCTTCTGCGTATTTATCTATAATCTCCTTGTATTTTTCTCTAGTTAGATCAGAAAAAAATAATACTTTTCTTACTTTTGCTCTTACTGTAACTGGCTCTCCTGAGTCCTTAAAATAAACCCACTCGCCAGCTTTAATCATTCCATAAGGTGTTTTTTTAAGTTTATACCAACGAGATTCTATTGATTTCTCTCCAGAAATAATTTTTGCAAGAAGTTTTCTCTTTTTATCGAGAATTGCAAGATGATCCATACCTTTTTTAGTGCATTTTAGATTTATATAGCCTTCTCAGTTATTACTTTAGGGAGACAAAAATAAGTAAGTTTATAAACGGCTGTTTTTTTATTTTTGTAATGGTAAGAAAAGAATTTCGAATTAGGAGTAGCTCCTCTTATTGGAAATATTTAACTCCATTATTAGGAATTCCTGTTTTTATTTATAGGGCTGAAATTGAAGATAAGATTGATCGTTCCTTCCATGAAGAAGAAGTAGAGTTGGTTCAAGAATATACCTTACAATCGAAAAAATATGCTCCTGAAGAGTTTTATATTAAACTTTATCAAAGCGATGATTTTCTTCCTGCAGGATTTAGTTTAAATTGTAATCCTTCTTCTGATAATTGTAAAGCTGAAGATGCTTTTCTTTCTTTAGATGGCAGGTATCATGTTGCTGATATGTATTCTTTTGCTATTCAAGGTGTTAAAAGCGGGCATCGACCACATAATAGGATTAGTAAGGTTTCTGTTGCAAATGATCAAACAGTCACTTGGCTTGATGCTGTAAGAACATTAACAAAACTCAAACCAGAAAATAGAGATGATCAAGAACTTATTCGTTCTTGGATTGCAGCGAATTATACACATTTTACCACTTTAGAAGATGTGCTTGATAAAAATGCTCTTCAATTTATTTCAGATGCAAATGGAGAAGTAAAAGATATTGTTTATACAGGAAAAAATAAAGATAGGAATTATAGTCTTAATGTTTATACAAAAGGAAGTTATAGAACAAAAGTAGATAATTCATGGGAACCAACTAATGAAATTAAAGAAAAATTTGTGATAAGTGGTTCTAATGGACATTTGATTCTTCCTGTAACTAATAATGTTAATAATATGCTTATTGTCCCAGATTATCTTATGAAAGAAATAGATATTGTCTCTGCAGCAGTGTATACAGGAAGAGGAAGACATAGTAAATATATTATTCGTCTTGAAGAAATTAATGCAGAACTCAAGCAGCTTAAGAGAAATAAATATCTTAGAATTGATGATGGTGATGCGCAAACTATTTTGACTCCTACATTAGAACTTGTTGTCCAAGATATTTGTAGAAATAAAAATGGAAGAGAAGCAAAACTTGAAGCACTCTTAGAAACATTACAGAAAGAACCTTATTCGGATAGTAAATTTAATTCTCCTCCATTAGTAACCCTTGTTGCTGGTGGTCAATGCGGAGCGACCTCTGGACAATTTGCAGCAATGTTGCAACTTTGTGGTTTTGAGGACTATCAATTTGTACATTTTCCCAAGGCAAATCATATTGGTGTTTACATTCCTAAAGAAGAACATACTTCAATGGATCTTTCAGGAAATGGTGCAGATAAATACTGGTATGTAGAAACAACAAATGCAAAAAAATCTGATTTTGCTTCTATTCTCATTACATATTTTGAAGGAAAGATAAATGTAACTGATCCACAAGTGTTTGATTTGCGAACTCAACTACAATATCTCCCTTCTGCACAAATGGTTAAGATGAAAGGATATCATAATAAGTAACTATTCTTTTACCCTAATCTTTAATAATCCCTTTTTGTAGATTTAATTTATGACTCTGACTAAAAGATATGTTTCTCCTGGTGCTGAAAAATGGCTTTGTGGTGCATTTTATTTAGATGGCTCTGGTAAAGTTGGAGACTTTGATTATAGAACTGAAAGTGAATCTTTAGAACTTGTAGATTATATGGGGGGAGATGCAACGGTTCTTCGTGTTGCAACTGCCGGGCATGGGATAGATATCTTTTCAGAAAAACCTAGAGAAGAGGATTTTTTAGAACATCTTGTTGCAAAAGAAATTACTACTCCATTTAGTTCAGTTCAGTTTCAATTTTGTATACAAGCTCCTATTCAGACTGCACTAACTTTTGTCTATGATCCTCGTGTAAGCGTTAATGAATATTCTGGAAGGTATTCTATAATGATTGATAGTTCACATCTTCCTTCTCAAGAAAGTATTGCTTCTCAATTAAGAGCTTCTTCACTTGAATCAAATGCACAACAAATTCATAATATTTTAAAATTACAAAGAGGGATTACATATGACCGTTATAAACAGTTGATGGATCTTGATCTTGCTAGAGAGCTTGCACGAATTGGTTTGGGTATAGATAATGATACAAAATTTTATTGGAAAATTGATCTTCCAAATCTTGCTTCTTTTGTAAAAAAACAAAGAAAACTTCTTTCACCAGAAAGTATCACTCGATTATATGTAGAAACTATTGCAAAGATTGCTGAAGATAGTGCACCTATTGCATGGAAAGCTCTTTTTACTGCTTCCCCCAAAGAAATGACTTTAACAATGCCTTCTGATGAAACTATTGTTGACCCTCCATTAAATGTTGCTGCTTGGGGAGCAAAATAAACTAAAAGTGTTACTGTTGTAGCTTTAGAGGATATTCTTTTTGTTGAAAAAAGATATTTAGAA
>CAYHUV010000083.1:0-4253 GCA_964359695.1 Candidatus Woesearchaeota archaeon | reverse complement strand
ACATTTCAAAGCCATATTCTTGAAAACCAAAATGAATTACAATTAGAAGATTGGAAGAAGAGTAAATGGTGGCTAAGATAGATGATGAAAATAGGTCTTGGAAATAATTATGGACGTTGATAGAGAAACACTTGTTCGTTTAGCTGGAACAAAGGGTCTAGCAACACGAATTTTAATGACTTATGGTGCTTATCCTTTACCTAAAGAAATTTCAATTGATCAGGATCTTCTTAAGGGGTATACAGAAGCATTAGCTGATTGGGCTAACTGGTGTGAAAAATATCCTCGTTCTGCATTTGCACATAATCCTTTTCGTTTTTTATGTGGGTCTTTAGGTGAAAAAGGTGGTATAACTCTTGAAGCTTATCTTATAGAGAAAGGTTTAGTTTCTCTTCCAACCTATTTGAATTTTGTTGAAGATCATGCTCTTTTTGATAAGATCTCTAAGAATGAAATACCTTCAATGGTTAATCTTCATCCAAGAAGAATGTTTGCCTATCTTGAAGAAAACCCTCCTTATTCCCATTATACAAAACCTTCTGCTGAACAGATTAAAGCTTTTCGAGCTTTTACTTATTCTGCAAAAGATCCTGAAGTAGAACAGTTTGTTCCAAAGTAGCTAAATTTATTTCATTCTGAGTAAATTGAAAATATTTCGAAAATTCTGAAAATCTTTCGGATTTTTCTGAGAAGTCTTTATTAATTTTATTTTCTTGTAAAGAGCTATGTATCTCTATTCAAAACATTGGGAAAAGAAAAAAGCATACAGAAAGGATATAAGTAATGAAAATATAGATTTTACTATCCAAAGCTCTTTTATTTTTCGTGATAGAAGATGGAAAGATGCATATAATGCAATAGGAAGAGTCCCACCAATGGGAAGAAAGCTTAAAGTAGTATACAAAAGAGAAGGAGGAAATATCAAAATCATCACAGCATTTTGGTTGGATTAAAAATGGTAAAAAAAATATGGTATGATAAAGAAGAGGATATTCTTAATATTGAGTTGGATAAAGGGCAGTATTGGAAAAGTCTAGAAATTGGAAAAAATCTAATCTTAGATATTACTAAGGAAGGAAAGATTACTGGAATAGAAATTCTTAGAGCAAGCAAAGTCTTTCCAAAAGAAGGGGCTGTTGTTTTACAAAAGGCTTGATCAACTCTTATTTATGGTTAGGTAAATCTTTTTTAGAAATATTTATGAATCCTTTTCTCTTTTCTTTTTGATATGGAAATACAAACATCAACTTTTAAAATTATAAAGACGCGTAAAGGAACTTTTACTTCCCCTTCTAAAAAGGTTTTTAATTTGGATCTTAATGTTGGTGAAAAATTTACTATAACTCTTCAAAAAAGATACAATCCTCTTGCGGATCTTTTTGGTGCATTCCATTCTAAAAAGTCTGCAGATCAAGTCATTAAAGAATATCGTAAAGAATTTAAGAATTTTCCTGGTGTTGAGTTTGTTCCTAAGTAACTAAATCTTTTTAAAGTCTTTTTTATCAAATGTCTGAATGGCAAAAAGAGTTGAGTCTGCATCTTCGATTAATACTTTTTTTCAATGCAATAGAAAATATTATTATCAGTATATTGAGAAACTTCCAACGAAGCCAAGTATTCATATGGTGCGTGGAAATATAGCCCATTCAACTTTAGAACATTTTTATGCTTTGGATGTATCTTCTTTTAACAATTATGAAAAAGATTTCAAAGTAGCTATACAAAAGTTATTTCTTGAACAATGGGGTGTGTATAAAGAAGAATTGTTTGCTTTGCAGATGCCTAAAAAAGAGTTAGCAGGATATTTTGAAGAAACTCTTATGATGCTGATGAATTGGTGCAATCACTTCCTTAAAGAGTTTAAAGAAAAATTTTCAGGAAGTATAGAGGAAACTTTTTATAAAATTAAACCTATTACGGAAGCAGAGTATAATTCTGATATTCTTTCTGTGCGAGGATTTATTGATGCCATTCGTTCTGAAGGAGAAGAAGTGCATATTATTGATTATAAAACCAATGCAAATTCTGATATAAAAGATAGTATCAAATTACAATTAGGAATTTATTCCCTTTTGTATCTGGATAAACATGGAAGGACTCCAGATAGGGTTGGAGTTTTTTTTCTCAAAGATAAACTTTATTTGCTACCCGTAGACCAGCAAATGCTTCAGAAAGCAAGGGATGCTATATTTATTGTGCATGCACAAACTACAAGAACGGAGAATAAAGAAGAGTACAAAAAAACTATTACTCCATTGTGTAAGTGGAGAACTGGGCAGTGTGACTTTTTGGAAGTTTGTAAACCTTTTAAGTAACCGCACGTAATGCTACCTTTGCTACTTCTAATTGTTCTTCTGTTGGTTCTTTTGTGGTTAATCTTTGGAGAAATAAACCTGGAGCCATGATGATTTTAAAGAAAAAGTTCTTTTCACATTTTGGACTAATACGAATAAGTTCATAGCCCATACCTGCAATGATGGGTAGTAATGCTAATCTTAATGCGTATTTACTTAAAAAACTAATATCTGTAGGTAAGAAGAGATAAACAATAATACTTAATGCTAAAACAAAGAGAATAAAACTAGTCCCACAACGAAGATGGATACGGGAGTATTTCTTTGCATTTTTGAGATCATTCTGTTCGTAAGCATTTACAACTTTATGTTCAGCTCCATGATATTGAAAAGTCCTTCTAATATCAGGCATGAGTGAAATGAAATAAATATAGAGTACTAAAATGGTTATTTTTGTGATACCTTCTAAGAGGTTGAATAAATATCTGTTTTCAAAAGTTGCAAAATTATTTGCTGTTATTTGTGCGATGCCAAGGGGAAGAAGTTTGAATAATGCTAATGCAAATATTAGAGAAAATAAGACTGTTGCAATAATAGTTCCAGTGCTGAGTTTTTCTTCTTTTTGTTCGTCAAGACTCATATTTGCAGAATAATTAAGTGCTTTCAAACCTAAAATGGTTGTTTCAAAAAGAATAATTGGACCACGGAGAAAAGGGATATTCAAATTCTTATATTTTTTGGTAATACTGATATGCTTTTCAAGTTTGACTTTTATTTTTCCTTCTGCTGTGCGTACAGCAATGGCTACCTTCGAGCCAGATTTCATAAGAACACCTTCAATTACTGCTTGCCCACCTATGAATTCCATAGGTTTTGTTTTTTCTTCTTTCTATTTAATCTTTTTCATTTCTTATTCTTCATTTTTAAGTCTTCTTTCATAAATAAGAAAAATAATTAATCCAGTAATAAGTGTAAGAGCTCCTAAACTAATGCCAATAATTTCCAAAAGATTCATTTTTTCTTCCTCTGAAAATTCTTTTTGTTGTCCTTCTATGATTTCTTCTTCTAGTTCTGTAACATTTCCTGTTGTTTCTGATATTTTCTCTCCAGAGACTGCAAAGTAAGAAAAGCCTTCTGTTGTTGAAGTATAGAATTGTTTGTTATTTTCTTCTTTAAGATATCCTGTAGGAAGCTCTTGCCAACTATCATGGTATCGTAAGAGTTTTATTGTTTCTTTATCAACATTATTCTCCTCAAACCATATATTAGGGATAGAAAATTCTAAACTCGCTTTTTCAATATCTGTGTCTTCTAAGTTTGTGATTGTAAATTCAAGATACTGATAGATGATTCCTTCTGGGGGTTCTATTTCTTCGGGTTTTGATTGGAGTGCTGCGATTGTTATTTCTATGTTTGTAAGAGCGTTGTTGACTATTACATCAACCCTACTAATAGCTATATTTGCGCTTTCTATTGTAAGTTTAATAGGAGATTCTGGGCTTGCTTCTGCAAAAAGTTCTGTAATAATTTTTGGTGCTTCAATGATTATACTTGGAGCAGCAGCTTTTGTTATTGTTGTTGTTGGAGCACCTCCACCTCCTCCACCAGTGCTAGTTGTACTTGTGCTGGGACTTGTACTGCATGCACCGCAGTCGGTGCTACAAGAGGAACATGATTCTCCGGAGCTACAAGAAGAGTCGCCACAACAACCTGTGACAGAATAACTTGTTGTATTTGTTATTCCTGCATTTGTGGTATCATTAGCAGAAATTTTGAAGCTTTGAGAACCGCATGTTGTTGCAGTGAATGCAAATGTGAAATTATATCCTGTGTTATTGCTCATGGAATAGTTTGAACCATTTGGATTTATATAAATTGCAGAAAGAGTAAGACCATTGAGAACCCAAGCTGTTACATTTTGTGTTGTGTTTTGTGCGATGCTACTACTATAGAGGATGT
>CAYHUV010000082.1:2998-4363 GCA_964359695.1 Candidatus Woesearchaeota archaeon | reverse complement strand
AGAAAGAAGAAAATGAATTTATAAGAATGATTGTAGTTTAGTTGCTATAATTATATTAAAACCAATTTTTTTATTTTCCCCATGCAAATTAATATGGAAGTTTATGAAGGATGGAAAAGAACATATACTCTTACTTTGTCTAAATTAGATTTTGATCATTTCACAGCAGGATGTCCAGAATTAGATTGTGTTCAAGGATGGCATAAAAGAGTTTGTTTTCAATTATATAATGGTATACGTGTTCCAGATGCTTTTCAATATTCGTCTAGTTTAGAGGGGTATTTTGTAGAAATTGGCGCAGAAATTCCAATACCAGAAGCAGGAATATCGCCCCATGAGTTTGATCGTTTGACAGATATTTTTTGTGAGAATTTACGAAATGCTATTACTAAAAATAAATTTTCTCTTCTTGATGGAATGGGTATGAATATTGGAAATGTAGTTATGAAAATAGAAGATTAATTATTTCTTAACATTTGCAACTACAAGGCTTTTTAATTCTGGAATTCTTCGTTTCAATTCTGTTTCTAACATTGGCTGCATTTCTAATGGAAATTGAGCCCTAAGTGTAATAACTCCTTCTTTTTCTTCCAACTCGGCATTATGTAAATGAAAATTTAATTCTAAGAAACCAGATACTTTTTCTTTTAGATCTTCTACTTTTCTTGTCATCATCACTTCATAATGTAATATTCTTCCAGCAAAAGGATGGTTAAAATCAACAATAACTCGACCACCAGAGACAGACTTAATAACCCCTGTATATTGATCAATTTCAACTTTTAAACCAGGCATTGGATTAATTTTTTGTTCTTTAAACTTATTTGCAGGAATCATTTGAATCTGTTTAGGATCTTTCTTTCCAAATCCTTTTTCTGCATCTACAACAACTGTCAATTTAGTGGCAATATCTTTGTCAATAAGAAAATCATCTAAACCTTGAACAACATCTCTTTCTCCAAGGCAAACAACAGTTTTTTCATGGATATGTCCTTGCATACCTACTTTTTTTGCAATCTCTTTGTCATTTAAATCAAAGATAGAACCATCATCAAGTTTTCCAACATACTTGATTTCTACAAAATCACCTTTTTGTGCTTTCATACTATTTAGGAGAAATAATCTAGAGTTTATTAAATTATTGTTAGAAATTGATAATATATATAAGCACTTATCAAGTAAGTCTATTTATGGATTGGAGAGACAAATTAGACCCAACAATAAAAGAACATTTTAATGAATTAATTAAAAAAGTGCATAACGAAAAAGAAGCATATACTTCTGCAACAAATATTTCTCAAGCACAACTTTGGTGTGCATTAGCTGTTTTAATGAAAGAAGTTTCAAATGTACAATTACAAATAA
>CAYHUV010000082.1:0-2988 GCA_964359695.1 Candidatus Woesearchaeota archaeon | reverse complement strand
AAATAAACAGTCTTAAAAAACAAAACAAAGTGAGTAATAAAGAAAAAGTAAAAAAGAACATGGAAAAGTTTTAAGCTCGCCAAAAGCTTTATATACCCTTAGTTTTTCTTTAGCATTTCATGGGAGAAATCAGACCAATAGATGCAGTAGAGGCAAAGCCAGGAAGATATGTTATCTTTGATGGATATGCTTGCGTTGTAAAAAGCCTTGAAATTTCTAGACCAGGAAAACATGGACATGCTAAATGTAGAATTGAAGCAGTTAGCATTAGAGATGGGAAAAAGATAATTAAGATTCTTCCTGGGCATGATAAGATTGAATCACCAATTATTGAAAAGAAAACAGCACAGGTTCTTTCTGTTCATGGAACGAGCGCAAATGTTATGGATATGACTTCCTTTGAAACATTCGATATCAAAATCCCAGAAGAATTAGCTGGAAAAGTCGCTGAAGGTATTCAAGTGCAATATTGGGTTGTGCTTGATGAAAAAATTGTACAGGATATAGTGAAAGGATAAAACATGGCAAAATTTGAGGCAGCAATTGGACGATTATTTCGAAGAGTTTTTGTGTGTAAGAAATGTAAAACAAAGATTCGTACAGATATGTCTCGTGTGATTTCTGGTGCAGTAAAATGTCGAAGCTGTCAAGGAAAAGCATTTCGTGTAATTAAGAGTAAGAGCAAAGGTTAATTTTGAGCAAAGTTTAAAAAGCCATAAGTCTTGATAAAAAAAGATATGGTGAATTGGGATATGATATCATTATTTATTTTCTTTCTGTTATTAATGTTAATTTATTTCCGTTTTAAAGAAAAATTTACTACTCAAGGCATATTTGTTATGTATAAAACGCAGCTCGGTATTAAGCTGATGGACAAACTTGCAAAACCTTACCCGCGAGTTTTAAAATATCTCTCAAATGTAGGAGTATTTTTATGTTTTTTGGGGATGGGATTTATTGTCTATTTTTTAGTAAAAGAAACATGGAAATTAATTTATATTGCTGGAACACAACCAGCACTGGTTCCAGTACTTCCAGGGATTGAAATTGCTGGAGCACCGGCACTTTCTTTTTGGCACTGGATTATTGCAATCTTTATTGCAGCTGCAATTCATGAATTTTCTCATGGTCTTATTGCACGTTTGCATAATATCCCAGTAAAAAGTTCAGGTTTTGCATTCTTAGGACCACTTTTAGCCGCTTTTGTTGAACCTGATGAAAAAGTTCTTGAGAAAAAAAAACCTATGCAACAATTAGGAGTTTTTGCAGCTGGTCCTTTTTCTAATATTCTTTTAGGTGGGTTTATTCTTATATTACTTTTATTTGTTATAGCTCCAATAATTGGAACTATCTATGAAGGAGATGGAATTATTGTTAACCAAATGATGGATGATTATCCTATGAATAGCTCAGGTGTAAGCGTTCCATTTACTATTCTTGCTCTTAATGGGCAAGAAAGTCTTGATACAGAACAGTTTAGTACTCTTCTTTCTATTGTTTCTCCTGGTGATACAGTTACTTTAACAACAGATCAAGGGGATTATGTTGTAACTCTCGCAAATAATCCTACGAACGAAAGTGCTCCTTTTTTTGGTATTGCTGGTTTAGAACAGAAAGTTGTTGTCAAAGAAGAATACTCCTATTTGAGTCCATTTACTCCTATTATTGATTGGTTTAAACTTCTTACACTTTGGGTTTTCCTAATTAGTGTTGGTGTAGGCTTGTTCAATCTTTTACCTCTTGGTCCAGTTGATGGTGGAAGAATGTTTTACACAGGTATTTTAGCTGTAACAAAGAATGAGAAGTTTAGTAAAAATGCCCTGATTGTTACAACTATTTTTTGTTTATCCTTAATACTTATTAATATGCTTCCTTGGTTGAATAAACTCTTTCTTTGGCTCGGTGGAATATTTAGTTTACTTATTGCTCTTTTGTAAAATCATAATCCTTCTGGTGAGAGAACCATGTACAAATTCTTCAGTTTCCCAATGAATAGAATATTTGGTTTTAATTTTGATTGTATTTGGAGCCATTAGCACAACAGTATCTACAAAAGGATATACATGCGCAAGAAATTCTTCATAGAGTGTTTCCACATCTTCTTTCTTCGTAGATGCTCTTCTTCCATAAGGAGGATCAGTGACAATTGCTTTACATTTTACTTTTTCTCTTCTTGCATCAGCTATGGAGACTTTTGCTTTACATGCATAATGTTCAAAGTTTTGTTTTGCAGCGCGAATCATCATAGGATCAATGTCTGTACCAACTGCTTTCAATCCCATTAATGATCCTTCTAAAAGAATGCCACCAGTGCCACAAAAAGGGTCCCAAATTGTTCCTTTCTTGACTCCAGAGAGATTTACTATTGCTCTAGCCAATTTAGGCTTTAATGAAACAGGAAAAAATCCTGGGCGAAGATCTGGACGCCTCATTTGGAATTTTTCTTCTCTTTGATAAACCTTTTTTCCACAGAGTATGTGATCTTCTATGTAATAAAACCAAAACTCTGACTGTGCTTTCATGCTTACTTTTGGATTTTTGAGTGCATACCAAATAATAGGAGCAATCTCTTTTTCTTTTGCAGTAATGTTGGAACGAACACAAAAACTTTCTTTGTACCATTTTTCCCAGTTGACTTTCGGAATCTTTGTATCTATAAAAATTTCTTCTAGAACAAGATTTGTGTAGGCTAATCTTGAGTAATCAAAGTTTGCTTTACAAACTAATAAGTTTTCATAAAGTTTCCATGTTTTAGGCTTCGCTAATGAAAGCACTTCTTGTTGTGCTAGTGCAAGGTTTTCTCGTGAAAGTTCAAATATCATTTTATTTTTTTCATGAAACCAAATAATGCCATGATTTCTCTTTTACTCAGGTTTGATTTCCCAATAACTTTTTTCCACACTCTCTTTTGTGTTTCTCGTTTGTAATCTGTACTAAAAGACATTGCTTGTGTTTTTTCTTCGATTAATTTGAGAAGGATATCTTTCT
>CAYHUV010000081.1:0-4507 GCA_964359695.1 Candidatus Woesearchaeota archaeon | reverse complement strand
TCAAAAAATTTTAACATTGATATTAGCGTTTAGTGCATTATTTTTTGTGGGTTATGGTATAACTGGATTTTATGTGCTGGATATGGAAAGTATTTGTGTTGAGGATAGTGATTGTTCATATTCTGTATGTTGTCCACTTTATGAGGAAGAATATGGTAGATGTGGACAAGAATTGGATTGTTCTCAAATATATTTAGATTCTCGACAATCTACCGGAGCTGTAATGTCAGCACAACAAGCGCCTATAATTGAAAAAGATGTAGAAAGAAGCTATATTGCTGTTTCTTTAGGAATATTACTCTTGCTTATTCTTGCTATTGTGGGATATCTAGAATGGAAAAAAGAGAAGCATTCTTATAAAAGAAAAAGATTTAAGAAATAATTGTTCCTTTAAACTTCTTTTCTAGAAGAACCTTTTTTAGTTCTTTTGTTCCTTTAATGATAACTACAGGAATATTTTTTTTAAATGTTATTTTTGCTGCTTGTTGGTCTAAAACAAAATGTTGCCCTGGCTTTTCATTATGTTTGTTAATGAGAATTCTAAAATCTTTGTGAGAAATCCTTGGGATAAGTTTTGCATCTTTGTATTGTCTTGGATCTTTTGTATAGAGACCAGAAACGTTTGTCATGTTTATGAAAAGGTCTGCTTTTATTATTTTTGCTATCTTTGCACTTGTTCCATCAGATGTTGTGTTTATTTGTTCTTTTAAACCACCGCAAATGAGAAGTTTTTCTTTTGGGAGTTTACTCTTGAGTTCGTTCAATGTCACAGAAATTTCTTCTGTATTTTTGAGGTATAAAGAGAGAAGTCTTGCATTTAGCTGTGTGCATTGGATGCCAATAAGACTTTTTTCTTTTTTTCTTTTAAAGACTTGCATATATTCTCTTGCAAGATAACCACCACCTGTTACAAGAACAATTTTATATTTATGTTCTATACTTTTAATGATTGATTTTAATTCTTTGAGAAAGTGCAGATCTAATTTTCCAGGGTTAATTAAAGAACCACCAACTGAAATCACAATTTTTTTCATTAAAATTTTAGAAGTGAAGGTTGTTTTTAAATGTTCTTAGAAATCTTAATATAGCGGGAACTATTTTTCTGTTTATGGTTGTCACTTTACCTGCTCTTTTGAAAAATGATGATGCTTCTTTATTTTGGTATAAAGATAATCCTAGTTGGATATATAGATATATGTTTGTTGTTGGGGATATTAATCTTGAAAATGAGATTGGAAAAAATCATCTGCTTCGTTTTAAAGAAAGATTGATAAGAGAGGATAGATCTCTTAGGGATCTTATTGGTTGTTATGCACTTTATCAGAACTCAGGGAATATGCAAGTTGGTGATGTTAAAGGTGATTTATCTTTCATACTTAATCGAATTGAAACTGTTCCAAAAGAGCCTCTCCTTCAAGTAGATCATGAAAGAATTAGGTGTGAAAACTTATTTTTTCGTCTAAATTCTAAAGAGAGGTCTATTCCTTATCAAGGGTTTACTCATCAAGAAACAAAGAGACGATTTTTTGTTCCAGCAGGTCAATTTGATTATGTGAAAAAGGCTTTTCAATGTACAAAAGATTCTCCATTACTTGTAGGATATAAAAACAATATAGTATATCTCTCTTTGAAAAATAAATTTGCTGGTATTGCACAGATTATGTCTAGCTTAATAAAAGAAGAATATAGAACTAGTCCACCGTAAACAATTTTGAATCATGTACATCAAACAAACCTAAGCGTGCACCAGCATCTAACCATCCATGTGCGTAATTTAATGCTGCAAAAGCGTCTACAATTTCACCTTTTTTCTCAAAATGTTCGGCATCCTTAATATATCGATCTATCATATCCAAAAAATCTTCTCTTTCCTTATAAAACTCAGGATATTTATTCCCAGAAGTTTTTGCCATTTTATAAGCTTCTTTTGTTACTTGGAAATATTTTTTTAGTTTATCATTAGTTATTGTATTCATTGGGATAGAATAGGCTACCATAATGCTTATAAATCTTTTCTAGGAGTAAAAAAGCTGTGGGAATGCCTATGAAGATCCTTTTTGTTATGCCCTCTTTAGATAATGGCTATTGGAAGAAGTTAGGGAAGAAAGTTGGGCCAAAATCTGAACCTTTAAGTCTTTTATATATTGCTACTTATCTAAATAAATCTGGGCATCATGCAGAAGTTGTTGATTGTGAGGCTGAAGGTATTTCTTTAGAAGAATTAGAAAGTAAAATTCAGGCTGGTAGTTATGATGTGGTAGGGGTTGCTATGCTTACAGCTATGTATAGTCAATCAGTTGCTGTTTGTACTTTTGTGAAAAAAATAAATCCTGCTATTAAAGTTGTTGTAGGTGGAAGTCATGCGAATTTACGGCCTAAAGAAACTGCTGAAAAAGAAGATTCGATCGATGTAGTAACTGTAGGAGAAGCAGAGCTTACTTTTATGGAATTAATTGAAGTATTTCAAGGAAGAAAAGAATTGAAAGATGTGCAAGGAATTGCATATAAAGATAAAAAAACAGGAGAAGTTACTGTTACAGAAGGAAGGCCTAAAGTACAAGATTTAGATTTCTTTCCTATTCCTGATAGAGGACTTTTGAATATGAAACTCTATAGACCTTCTGTTTCTTATTATCGAAGGTTGCCAGCATATACGATGGTTACTACAAGAGGTTGTCCTTATCGTTGTACTTTTTGTGCAACTGCGAAAACTGGATATAGGATGCATTCTGTGCCTCGAGTTATTGAGGAAATGAGAATTCTTGTAGAAGATTTTGGTGCGAAAGAGATTCTTTTACGAGATGATACTTTTACTTTGAATAGAAAAAGAACTCTTGAATTATGTGATGCGATCATTGCTGCAGGATTCCATAAAAAGATTACTTGGGATTGCATTACTAGAGCAAATCTTGTTGATAAAGAGTTACTCGTTAAAATGAAAGAAGCAGGATGTTGGGGGATGCATTTTGGTGTTGAAGGCGGTACACAGAAATTGATTGATGCTGTTAATAAAGATATTACTCTTGAAGTTATTAAGAATGCTTTTACTCTTTGTAGAGAAATAGGAATTGAAACTAGAGGTTATTTTATGGTGGGAATGCCTGGTTCTACACCTGAGGATGATCTTGTAACTATAGAATTTGCAAAAGAAGTTGATCCAGATTGGGCACAGTTTACTATTTCAACACCCTATCCTGGAACACAACTATTTGAAGAAGCTGAACAATGGGGAAAGTTTCATACTGATTTCAATGATTGGGATAAATATCTTACGTGGTCTGGATTTGGAGATGATGAGCTTGTATGGACAGCACATGGAAGAAGTTCTGATGATGTAAAAGCTATGCAGACTAGAGCAATGAGAGAATTTTATTTTAGACCAAAAGTTATTTTACGGAAAGTAAGCAATTTTGATAATTTACCTATTTTAAAAAAATATATGATTGGTGCTTTAGCTTTGGCGAGAAGTTGAGGGTATATTTCGTCGATTAAACCTCTTGTATTGTAGCGCCCGTCTTGTTATAGAGCCTCTGTCAGTAACTGAAAGATCACAAATTGTTATTTGAAACTTTTTGCTCAGAATTATTTTCCCCATTCATATGATTACTATGTTTAATCTTTTCTACTGTAGAAACTTTATCTCCCTCTTTTAGTCTCATGATACGTACTCCCTGTGTATTTCTTCCAATGTTTGGAATATCTGTTACAGGAATACGGATTACAATACCATTCTTAGAAACAACCATGATCTCATCTGTATCTTTGACTGTTTTAATAGCAACAACAGCTCCATTTCTGTCTGTAGTTTGGATATTTATGACACCTTTTCCTCCTCGAGAGATAAGTCTGTACTCAGGAATTTCTGTTCTCTTTCCAAAACCATTTTCTGTAATTGTAAGTAATTGACCAGAATCAATAGAAACTTCCATACCTATAACTTCATCATCCTTTGCTAGTCGAATACCTCTTACTCCTTGGGAATTTCTACCAACATCACGTACATCTTCTTCATCAAAACGAACAGCCATTCCTTTTTTTGTCCCTATGAGGAATTTTAAGGTTCCTGGAGTGAGTTTGACAGTAACTAATTCATCACCTTTTACCAATTTAATTCCCACAATACCATTGCTTCTAGGTCTTGAGTATTCCATGAGTTCTGTTTTTTTCACCAGACCTTTCTTTGTGACCATAATAAGGAAATGTTTGTCATCGAACTGTTTGATAGGAATCACTGTTGTGATCAGTTCTCCTTCGCTGAGGTTGAGAAGGTTAATGATTGCTTTTCCTTTTGCATATTTTCCTGCTTCAGGGATTTGATAGACTTTCAACCAGTAGACTTGTCCTTGATTGGAGAAACAAAGCAGATAATTATGTGTGCTTGTATGTATAATGGTTTCTACATCATCTTCTTCTTTCTTTTCTGTTCCTTTCACACCCACGCCGCCTCTTCTTTGTAGTTTATATTCTTCTATAGGCATTCGTTTAATGTATCCAGAGGTGGTCATCA
>CAYHUV010000080.1:0-4516 GCA_964359695.1 Candidatus Woesearchaeota archaeon | reverse complement strand
ATTGATCAAATTAAAAACACTCGTATCTTGAAAAAGCAAAAACAATGCCCCCATAAAGACTAACAACAACCCTGAAAGAACATGTGTTGTATGTGTCTCTATCTTCACATCAAAGATAGTAAAAGAAAGCATTTTACCTTTTACCCAAGATTTTTCCGATAGTTTAAAGCCATCAACAAAGAAAGACATCAGAAAAAAAGGCACGAAATTTCCCAAAGCATACAAAAACATCAACAAACTTACTTTCAAATAACTTCCAAACACAATTGCAATTAATAATACTCCACTAAGAATTGGACCGGTACACGCAGACCATCCTAAGGCAAAAAGAACACCCAAAACAAAAACACCAGGAATACTTCGTGCTTTGAAAACTTTCACAGGAAAAAAAGTAAATCCCTTTCCAAGAATTTGCATAATCCCCAACATAATCAAAAATACTCCTGCAATTAAAATCAAATAACTATTCTCCATTTGAAAAAACAAAATACTTTGTCCAAGAAAAGAAGCAATAAGACCTAAGCTAATAAATACAGTTGTAAAACCTAAAAAGAACGCAAAAGTATGCATCGTACTTCTTTCTTTCAGTCCGTAAGAAAAATACATAGGAACAATTGCAAGAGTGCAAGGAGAAAGAATTGCAAGTAAACCAGCAAGAAATGCAACAAAAAAACTTATACTCTCAAGATAATATCCTGCTTGTTGATTGTTATAATCAATTATTTTTTGAATATTGTCGGGTAATATAATAGCACTAACCATAGATATACCTATTAAAAACAAAAATAACAAACTAAGAGTTAATTTTTTCATAGATCAAGAAAAAAAGATTGAGTTTAAATATCTTACCTAACTTTCTACCTACTCTTCATCTTTCTCATACAAATATAAAAAGTTCCCCGCAGAAGTATGCCCCCACCAGCTCTTTCTAAATTTTTTATCATAACACAATTTATCTGAACCCTGTAAAGCAACTGCCAATGTTGCTAATGCTAAAAAAAAGTCTCGTATAGCAATATCATTATACCCCAAACTAAATGTAATTCCAAGAAGATGTAAAGAAAGAATCAATGCACTAAATCGAGTAAACAAACCTATTGCTAAAAATAATCCTAAAATAGTCTCTAAAAAACCATTGAATATAATTAGACTTACTGGTTCAATAGGCAATTGTTCAGTCCATGATGGTAACCAAGCAACCCATGCTTCAGCATTAAACAATTGATTCAGACCAAACCACAAAAAAAGCAAAGCAACACTATACCGTAAAAGAATTGCAGAATGATCTTTAAACCAAGTATATCTCATAAACTAATTTAAAGATAAAAGCCTATATAAACTTTTTGGGAAAAAGGAGATATAAACGATAAGGAACGAGAATATAGAGAAGAATCAGAAAAAAAGACTTAAAAATGCAAAGAAACAATTTATATATAAAAAAGAATAGAGCATACAAAATGCAAAAACATTATAAACAACAAGCATAAAAAAGAATGAGGTGAATAAATTAATGGAACAGGAAACAAAAGAACAGGAAGCGAAAGTCTTTCATCATCCTGAACATAAAGTTCATGAACATACACAGTATGAACAAAAAGAAACAAAAGCAAATTATATCTTAATCAATAGAGCAAATTGGACATTATTTAGTATTTTTGCTATTCTCATTTTATTCAATCAATACCAAGTTATGAGTTTAAATGACGCAACAGGAAACTCAGTATTTTATTTTTCTGGGAATGATGATCTTTCTAATGTGGATATCACACAAATTCAATCCACAGCACAAGGCATTGCTTTATTATTCCCTGTTGGCAAAATTAAAACGCAAGAAGATGCCATAGCAATAATGATTCCGACAGGAACCCCAGATTATGGTGCAGCAATGGGTGTATCTTTTGACGACCCAGTAGCAGCTTTAAGTTTAATGGAAAATGGTTATCCCACATTAAAAGCACAAGCTAAAGAAGATTCAGTAATTTGGGAAAGATATATTGCATTAGCTTCAGAACCACGTGGGGTTTCTTGTGAATATTGTTGTGGCATTGGTGCAGCAGGAGTAACAGCAGATGGAACAAGCAAATGTGGCTGTGCCCACAATCCAGCAGTTCAATCTGTAACATTATGGCTTATGTTAAATACTGATTATTCTGATGCAGAAATTTTACGAGAAGTATACAAATGGAAGGTAATATTCTTTCCTAAAGATATGGTAGGATTAGCATTAGAAATAGCAGGTGGAAATACAGAAGTATTAAGTGAATTACCAGGAATGGTAGGGGGATGTTAAAATGAATAAAAATTGGATTTTTGCAATTGTCTTAGGAGTATTAATAATAGTATCACTAGTCCAAGCAGTGCAATTAAATAGTATTAAACAAAGTCTTAATGATGGAGAAATTACAGTTGGTTCAGCATCAAGCACAACCAATACTGCAGGTTCTTCAGCAGGTAGTGCAAGTAGTTCAACTTCATTAACTGAACTTCCATCCATGGTAGGTGGTTGTTAATTTATTTTTTTATTGGTGAAAAAATGAAGGCAAAAAAAATAATATGGATTCTTTCTAGTTTACTTGCAATTTTTGTTCTAATAAATCTTTATACAACTTTAAGTATGATGAGCATCGCACAAGAACTGCAAACAGAAACAGCAGAACTTACACGCCCTGCAAAGATTGATATGATCACAATAATAGATCCTACTTGTACAGATTGTTTTGACATACTCACTGTCGTAGAAGGAATAAAAAGTGCTAATATAGAACTAACTTCTGAAGATACTCTTGAATATTCTAACGAGATTGCTCAATCTCTTATAGAAAAATATGCTATTGAAAAAATTCCAACAGTTATTGTAACAGGAGAAATAGAAAAAGAAGGTTCTGAAATAGCTAATTTAGAAAAGAAAGATGATGCTTTAATATTTACCAATCTCAACCCAGTCTATCTAGAAACAAGCACTGGTGACTATAGGGGGAGGATAGAAATTAAAAATATTGTAAATGAAGATTGTGAAGAATGTTATGATATGAATTCATTCATAACAGCAGTAAGTAGCCTAATTAGCATTTCAAATGAAGAAACTATCTCTTTAGATGATGCTTCAGAACTTCTTACAGAATATAATCTAACAGAAGTACCTGCTGTAATTTTTAGTGGCGATTTAGATCTTTATCCAGAGATAGTTACAAAATTAGAAGCTTTAGGAACTTATGTTGGAAAAGATCTTGTATTAACAGCAAAACTAAATCCACCCTATTGGGATCTTACTGAAGAAGAAATAAAAGGTTTAGTTTCAGTAACTTATCTAACAGACGATTCTTGTAAAGATTGTTACAATGTAAATATCCATAAAACTGTGTTAATAAACTATGGAATATTCATTGCAGATGAAACAACTTTAGACATCTCAAGTAATGAAGGTCAAAAACTTCTCAAGGATTACAGCATTACCAAAGTTCCAACAATTATTGTATCTAAAGAACTTGCAGATTATAGTACAATAACTAAAGTTTGGGAACAAGTAGGAACAGTAGAAGAAGATGGATCTTATATCTTTAGAGAATTAGATTTAGTTTCTAGCAACTATACTTCACTCTAAGGTTATTTTTTTTATTTATCTTTTACATCCTAAATTCTTTTAAACACTAAAATAGAAGAAAATCATATGAAACTTTTTGTCTGGGATTTTCATGGAACTCTAGAGAGAGGAACAGAATATGCATGCATAGAATTCACAAATAACATTCTTCAAGAATCAGGTTACTCTGAAAGATGCACAGAAGAACAAATTTTAATGCATTATGGAAAGAAATGGCGAGATATCTTTAGAGAAATTGTCATGGCAACAGACGAAACTTATAAAACATTAGAAGAAAAAGCACTTGAATTAACAAACAAAGATTTTCATAGAGTCAAAAAACATCTCAAAAGGAACGATCATATCCCTTATGTTTTAGAAGCAATAAGAAACAAAGGCCACAAACAAATCCTCATATCAAATACTTCAGAAGAAAATTTAGACTATTTTTTGTTAGCTACAGAACTAAACTCCTTATTTCCTAAAGATAAAAGATTTGCTACAACAACACATGATGGAGAAAACCCGAAAATAAATACTTTAAGGTGGTATTTAGATAATTCTGAGAAAAGGTTTACAGATATTATTACTATTGGAGATAGAGACAAAGATATAGAACTTGTGCACGTTGCAGGAGGAATAAGTTATCTCTACGCACATCCTGAAAGACCATTTCAAGATTGTAGAGGAGATATTATCCCTGATTATAAAATTCATGATTTAAGAAGAGTTCTAAAAGAGATATAATAATTTAAATTAAAAATAAGAAATTTAATCTTCTTTAATAAATTCTTCCAAAGGAATACTTAATTCATCTTCAGATTTAATTGTAGCAACAGTAAATTCACCAACATTTGGCTCATTTGATTGTAGTGATGGCTTTTTTCAAAATAAGAATAATTTATCATCACGATCTATTAAAAATATTGACTAAAA
>CAYHUV010000079.1:0-4646 GCA_964359695.1 Candidatus Woesearchaeota archaeon | reverse complement strand
TGCTGGTGCAGAAGAAGTAAAATTTTTCGCAGATTATTATCCCTTCACAGAACCATCAGTTCAAATCTCTGCAAAACATCCTCAATTAGGTTGGGTAGAACTTGGAGGTGCAGGCATTTTCAGACCAGAAATTACTCAACCCTTGAACATTGAAACTCCAGTTATGGCTTGGGGTCTTGGAATTGATAGACTTGCAATGTTTAAACTAGGAATTAAAGATATTCGATATTTATTTAGTCAGGATCTAAAATGGCTACGTGAGCCAAGGATAATCTAAAATGCCAACAATTGAGATCTCACTAAAGGATTTAAGTAAACTTATTGGTAAAGAGATAACAAGAGAAAACCTTGAGCCAGAAGCACTTCTCTGGGTTAAAGGAGAAATTGATGGGCAAGAAGGAGATGTGTTAAAGATTGATTGTAAAGAAAGTAATAGACCAGACCTTTGGTCTACTGAAGGAATGGCACGTGCACTTTCTCCATTTTACACGAAAGAAAGGGGTATTAGAAAATATGAAGCTCAAGCTTCAGAAATGTATATACATGTTGATAGGACAGTAGATGAAGTAAGGCCATTTATTACTGCAGCAATTATTACAGATATAAATATTACAGAAGAATTGCTTAAACAATTAATTCAATTACAAGAAAAAGTCTCTATGACATTTGGAAGAAAAAGAAAAACTATTGGTCTTGGGATTTATGATTATGATAGAATTACTTCACCACTTACATACAAAGCTTTCAAACCTAATGAACTAAAATATGTTCCATTAGGATTCACAAAAGAAATGACTTTGAAAGAGGTTCTAGAAAAACATCCAAAAGGAATCGAATATGCTCATCTCTTGAAAGGACATGAACGTTACCCTGTAATTATAGATAAAAATAATATAGTTGCTTCTATGCCTCCCATTACAAACTCTGAAACAACAGGAAAAGTTACAGAAAAAACAAAAAATCTTTTTTTAGAAGTTACTGGAACAAATTTAGAAGATTGTAAAATTGCATTAAATGTCATGGCTTGTGCACTTGCAGATCGTGGAGGAAAACTTCATTCAGTAACATTAGATTATGGTAAAGAAAAAATTATCACACCAGATTTTACTCCTAAACGAATAAAAGTCAAATTTGAAGATATTGAACGTATAACTGGATTAAAATTGTCATTAAAAGAACTCAAAGAATTATTAGAACGCTTCGGCTATGATGTCAAGAAAGCAAAAGATTGCTTAGAAGTAGAATACCCTTCTTTCAGACAAGATATTCTTCATCCAGTTGATGTTATTGAAGATATCCTTATCTCTTATGGGTTTAACAATATAGAACCACTTGTACCAAATATTGCTACACGAGGAGAATTATTAGAATTTGAAATGTTTTGCGAGAGTCTAAGAAATGCACTTCCAGGTTTGGGAGCACAGGAATTACTAAACTTTACCCTTACAAATAAAGACGTCCTCTTTACAAAGATGAACATTAAAGAGTACGGCTGTGTTGAAATTGCAAATCCTGTATCAAGTAAATGGGCTTGCATTAGAAACTTTATTTTGCCCTCATTAATGGAGTTTTTAGAGAATAATAAAACACAAGAATATCCGCAACAAGTATATGAGCTTGGTGAAGTAGTGATTATTGATGAAAAAGAAGAGACTGGCACACAAACAATTAAACGTTTAGCATGGGTAAATGTAGAAAAAGAAGCAAATTTTACAAAGGCAAAACAAGTGCTGGATTATATTTTAAAAGGATTAAACCTTGATTATCAAATGGAAGAAGAAGAACATGGATCCTTTATTTCAGGACGATGCGCTCGTGTTTCTGTCAAAGGAATAAAACTGGCATATGTAGGAGAAATCAATCCTCAAGTATTAAAGAATTTTTCTATAGAATTTCCAGTTTGTGCTTTTGAATTGAATGTAAATGAATTGTTTAAATTAATCAAAGAAAAGCCTTAAAAACTATCTCTATCTCAAAAAGCTATGGTAACACACAAAGTCACTATTTATGGAAGCACCATTCAAGATAAGCTTACACACTTTGAAGCATATCCCTTTGTAGGCCCAGAAAGAACCACTGTTATTATCCCTGGATACATATGGGATGACTTCAAAAAGATATCTAAAAGGTCATTAAGAACATCTAAAATAACCATCGATATAGATTACATTCCTAATAATGAAAGAGTAGAAGGCTGTCAAGATACATATAAAGGCCCTAGATATCTTATAGGAACTCTACGCTCTTTAGAAGGCATAACTATTGAGGAAGAAAAATAAAATGGAATATGACCTAGAATTAGAAAGAGTAGCAAAAGAAATTAATACTGCACAAGCAAAAACAGTTCTCATTCAATTAGGCGACGGCCTTAAACCAAAGGGGACAGAAATTATTGATTTTCTCGAGAATAAAACACAGGCACAAATATTTCTTTGGTTAGATACTTGTTATGGTGTCTGTGATGTTCCAGATGCAAAAGTTGATCTTGTTATTCAATTTGGTCACAATGAATTGCCACCTACCTTCTAAGCATACAAAGGATACCCAGAGGCATAAAAAAGAGAACCAGCATACAAAGCAAATGGTAATGAAACAAGAGTTGCAACCTTCCAAGGATTTTTCTTCACATATTCACTCAGAGGAGTAAACACTTTTTTATCAAGATTTTCATTCAAGACTTTTAAATGTTCTTCTATTATATCATAAGTCTTAGAAACAACAGTATCCACAAGTTTAAACGTATATTTCATCAAAAACTCTTTTACAGTAAGGTAATCTTTACCCATTGTTTCAAATGTTTTCTGAATATCACTCCCAGAGTATTTCTTACTGTAAATTATAATATCTTTTCCATCAACTTTTTTGACAGACTTATTTACTTCAATAAGAAAACAAACATCATAGATGATTTCTGCAAGAGCTTCTACAGGTTTCAATAAAAAGTTAACAATATCTTCTAGACCCATGCCAAAAATAAAAAGACAAGTATTTAAATAACTTTTTCTTTCTAATAACCACAAAAATGATAACAAAAAACAACAAAGAAGAACAAATTGGTGTCCATAAAGGCGCTCTATCTGTACTTGTAATGGAACAACAAGAATTTGCAAAACTTTTACAAATCGTTCAGCAACAAATAGATGGACATGTCAAGGCATTGAAAGAATTAGGCGTTGACTTACAAGCAGAAGCAAAGAAAGCACAAGATAAAGGAAAAGGCGAACTTGATGACAGACTCAAGTAAAAAATACAAAAACCTTTATTAAAAACAAGGCTTTCTAAAAAGTCATGATAATAGTTGATGTATAAACTTCTGGAATTAATCCTGAAAAAACATCTCTTCTTAGTATTGGTGCTATAGACTTTGCACACCCTGAAAATCAATTTTATGAAGAATGCAGAATATGGGAAGGAGCGGAAATTGAACAAGCAGCATTAGAAATTAATGGTTTTACACGAGAAAGAATAACAAACCAAATAAAAACACAAAAAGAAGTCATAGGAAGTTTTCTCAAATGGATAGAAAACTGTGAAGAACATACATTTGCAGGAGAAAATCCTTCTTTTGACAGAGATTTTATCATCGCAACAGCAAAACGCGAAAAATGTTCCTGGAATGCAATTTATAGGACAGTTGATTTGCACACAATAGGTTACACACATATGCTCAAAAGAGGAGTGCTACCTTTAAAAAATAAAAGAACAGATGTAAAGTTAGATACAATCTTAGTCTATGCCGGTCTTCCTGAAGAAACAAAACCACATAACGCATTAACTGGAGCAAAAATGGAAGCTGAGGCTTTCTCACGTTTACTTTTTGGAAAAAATCTCTTACAAGAATTTGCACATTACTCAATACCAGAATTTCTCCAGAAATAAAGAAAGAATACCCTTATATAGATAATTTTCTTATACAAAAATATGTTTGAATGGCTAAAAAGATTATTAGGCATTTCTAATGATGAAGATATTGTTATAAGAGATGGAATAAAAATTCCCGCCGCATTCACTCCTCTAAAAATAGGGATGATAAAAAATCCAGATAAAAAGCCTGCAAATTTAAGATATTACAATGATGAACCCTTTGTATTTGATGAGAATAACAAAGAATATCAAACATTCTATGCACAATGTCTAGAGGATACACGAAAATTAAGAAAGGCCTTATCTGTAAAACTTGAACAACAAAGCACTTTCTTCCGAGGTGCACAAAAGCCATTAACACAAGCACAAAAAGAAAAATATTACAAAGTCAATATAATCATTCGCCCACCATTAATGACTTCAAAAACTGGTTCAGAAGGATTAGAAGATGGCCTTTTTTTTGCTCTACATTTTGACGAGTTTCATAATTTTATTTTTTCACGATTTTTGTGGCAAGGGGGTTCAGATATATGCTCATTTAAGAATAAAACTGCAGGTACACTTGTAACAAAAAAAGAAGAACTTTCTCAAGCATATGGTGACTGGAATAGAATGGCTGAAATTATTATTGTCTGTTTAAAAAATAATGAATGGCGACTTGCAGAAAAAAAATAATAACATTAAATTTCCTGGGATTCAATTTCTGTTAAATCATAACTTGCAAGTTCTTCAACTAATATTGGTATAAACCCAAAACTTCGTATTTGTTTTTTAAATTTCTT
>CAYHUV010000078.1:0-4653 GCA_964359695.1 Candidatus Woesearchaeota archaeon | reverse complement strand
CAAGCTGTTATGAATGCACTCCATCGAAAGAATGGTATGCGTGTAGATCTAGAATATTCTGGAGAAAGTACACAACTTGAAGTTTGGAAGGGATCTCATTATGATCAGCACTTTGAGATTTATCCTCCTCAAGGGGTTGCTCTTATCTTTGAAAATATTTCTAAAAGCAAAAGATATGCAGAAATGACTTTTCAGGCTCTTCCTCGGAATCACTATGCGAAAAGTTTATGTGAGATATTAGAGCATTATATACAGAGAAAAGAGGAGGAAACCTTCTATTTTGCGAAATATTCAGCAGATACGAGAAGTTTGTGTCGATTTATTGAGAAATATTTTTCTTTTTTAACAAATGCGCCAGATGATCAAGGCAAAGATAGCTTTTAAACTGAGTCGATAGGTTTATAAAGAAGGTTTTTTGCAAAAACTATATGAAATTAGATGAAATTACCCAGGCTGTTGGACTTGACTATGAAGAAATGGATGCAGAGCATAGAATTTTTCGAAGAGATTTTGCTTTTTTTAAATTAAGCCCTTCTGAAATTGCATATGAAACTTCTCGCCCACTTAAGTCTCGGCATTACTTTAATAAACTTTCTGAGAGTTTTCCTTCAAATAGATTTATTACAGGATTTAGATTTGGCTTTCATGAGCGATCTTTATTAGAATTAAAAGCAATGGAAAATGAAGAAGGAGAATTATTTCTCTCCCAGACATATTCTTCTGAAGAATCTCCCTTTGTTATTGAACTTTTACGAAATTATTTAATGGCCACTATAGCCTAAGTCTCTTGCTCTTGCTATACGGAGGAAAGTGAAAGCTTGTTTGTCTTTCTCATAATAATATTCTAGACGATAATCATCTAATGGAGCAGGAATATGTGCATGAAGGAGCCGTGGATTATTTCTGTCTGTAATTGCAAGTGTACTTCCTCGTGCTTCACCACCAGAAATCCAATATTTTATAATATTCTGTTTTACTTTTTCAATCATTTTTCTGTTAGAAACGTTCTTTTTATTTTCTAGAAAAGCAAGGTACTCAGCCCCATAACTCATCTTTATTTGTTTCAGAGTAAAAATCTCTTTTAATATACTACAGGATGCTTCAAAACTCACTAGTAATGGATTAAGCTCATCTTTAATTATAAAATACAAATCACTATCCTCTCCTTCTAAGGATCTCATGTCTCTGTCAAAATATTCTTTGAGATTATTCCATGCAGTATCTTTGATTATTTTTATTGCATCTTCATTTTTTGTCTCGTATACTCTTGTTTGGAGTCTTTCTTTGTGGATACATATTTGATAGAGAGAAGCTTTTAGACTTAGAAGTTTTTGCTGTTCAAATGGACTTGCAAGAAGCCGTTTTACTTGTTGTATTTCTTTGAAGAGAAATTTCAGCTCATCTAAGAGGAATTCCATGGACAAGAACATTAAGTCAAAATTTAAATAGATATTGTTATTTTCCTAGGTATGCTTATCCACCCCAACATTGAAATTCGAGACCTCGGTTTGTATCTTATAAAAGAGAAAACTCTTATTATAAGTGATATTCATATTGGGTTTGAAGAAGCATTAAACAGGCAAGGCGTGCTTGTTCCAAGAGTATTTTTTAAAGAATTCCTTGAGCGATTAAAAAAAATGTTAGACGATGTTGAAACTGTTGTTGTGAATGGTGATTTGAAACATGAATTTGCTGGTATGAGTAGTAGTGAATGGAAAGGCACGGACGCGTTTTTTCATGTGCTTGAAGGAAAAAAGATCGTTATCATTAAAGGAAATCACGATCCCATCCTACCTTTCGTTCTTACGAACACAAAGATTCTTCCTTTCTTGAGAATAGGAGATATTCTTATTGCACATGGAGATAATATTCTTCAAGAAGAAGCAAAAATAATTATTATTGGACATGAACATTGTGCAATTGGTTTGAAAGAAAAGATACGTATTGAAAAATTTAAATGTTTTCTTAAAGGGAAGTTTAAGGAATCTATTCTTATTGCTATGCCTTCTTCTAACTTAGCTAGTGAAGGGACAGATGTTATTCGAAGTGAAAGGTTATCTCCATATTTGAAACAAGATTTACAAAATTTTGATGTGTTTATTGTTTCTGAGAAAGTGTATGCGTTTGGAAAAGTGAAGAATTTACAGTAAGAATTTTTCTACTTGCTTTCTTGCTTGTTCTCTTTTTTTCTGATGCCCATTTAAAAAAGAAGTTATTTTCTCTATGGTGATTGCTTTTAATTCTCCAGTGAGAAGCTTTCCTGATTTATATTCATCAGATATTTTTTGTAATTTCTTATCATCAGGTTCCAAACCATATCGTAACATTTGGAATGAAACATCAACATCAGGGTTTCCACCTTTTTTTCTATGCTCTTCCAAAGTTGCTTGACCACCAGAGAATGCATATTTTTTAATTTTATGTGCAGCATCTTCAGGAGAATCGCTTAAAGCAATATAAGAAGTCAGATCCGAAGAAGACATTTTTCCTCCATTAAGACCAGGAAGAAATTTATGATATGTTGAACTTAACTGTATAAAGTTATATTCTTTTATTCTTTGTGAGGCATCACGACCAAGTCTCAAATGCGGGTCCTGATCTGCACCTACAGGCACAAGCACTGGCTGAGGTTTTCCTTCGAATTCAGGAAGTTGTGGATGAAGCATATCTGCTGCTTGTAATAATGCTGAAGTCATTTTTCCTGGTGTTATTTCTCCATAAATAGCTTTAAATTCATTAAAGGTAATATGACGTGCAAACATATTTGCTAAAGAATAGTAAGCATTTGATTTGTTTCCATCCTTTGATCGTTTTGATTGAAAATAAAAATCACATTTTTTTAAATCTAATCCTAAGGCTAAATAATTTGTTAAATATTCTTCTATTGCAGTTTGTTGTAATGCTTTCATATCTGGAATCCTAGAATTATAAGCTTCTATATCTGCGACTGTTAAATATATTTTTGCACCTAAAGATTGATAAAAGACTAATTGCTCTGCAACCATTTTATGACCAAAATGGAACTTTCCTGACGGCATTAATCCTGTCATGACTATAAATCTCTTTTTTTGTTTTATAGCTTCAGAAATTCTTCCAAAATCTCTATGTGCAAAAATTATACCTCTACGAAATAAAGGAAGTTTATTACATTCTTTTGGAAGCTCTTTAAACTCTTGAAGACCAAAGTCACGGATAAGTTTATTATAATCAATCTCTCCTTTAACTTCCCAAGGTGTTACTATAGCCATTCTTTTTATTAAAGAAAAAGAATACTTAAATCTTTTGGTTTATTCTTTTGAAGAGAGATTTATACTCATTATTCTATTTCTTCCAGACTGTTTTGAGGCATATAACTTTTGATCCGCAACCTCAATAAGTTTTGTTGCAATTGCATCAATAGAATTCTTTTCTAACCTTTCTTGTAGAAGCTCCATACATGCAAGTCCTCCACTAATTGTAATAGTTCTATTCCCATTTCTAAGATCATTCTGTAATGTTTTTAATGATGAAGAAGATCTTTCCATTCCCAGAATTATTTTTTTGCATTCAGATTCTATATTTGCACGAATAAGTTCTGCATTTTGTTGTGCATCAGTAAAATAGTTTACTTGTTTGAATATAACGGCAACTTCTTCTCCACCTATGCGACAAATAATATCTCCAGGTGATATAGACGTTCTTGCTACTTTCCCTACAGTTTTTAAGACTTCATCACCTACAGAATGACCATATGTATCATTTATAGCCTTGAATTTATCTAAGTCCAAATAAAAAAGAGAAACTATTCCTCCATTTCTTGCAGTTATATCTATCATTTCTGCAAATGCTCTAGAAAAATATTCTTTGTTGCCAATACCCATCAATGTATCATATTGTAATTTCCGTTTCATATCTTCAATTGTTGCAGAAAGAGAATCTTCCTTCCCATATCTTTTCTTATCCCTTTTTCTCATAAATAATCTTTTAAAACGAATATAAAATTTAGAAGCGGAGTCTTCAAGATTAGTAAGTTCTTTTTCTTCCAATAAAGCAAGGTATCTTTCTGCTTGTGGCGGAGAGAGCTGTCTTAAATCTGAACGAATCATATTTGAATTGATTACATTTTGTGCCTTGCGTCTTTCTAATGTTTTTATAACAATAGATTTTTGATCCATTAATGCAGTATATGGATTGATTACCCTTCCTTGCTCTTTAGAGAGTACATTAGCAAGAGCTTTCATTTTCTCTCTCATATTTGTATTTGCAGATCTTAGATTTTGTTCTATAGAATATTTTTTTTCTAGGATAATCTTTGGATCAAAGGAATATACTTGCTGAAGAAGACTTAATTCTTGCTCTAAAATTTCTTTCTCTTCTTTAATAATAACTTTTAATTCTCCTAATAATCTTTCTAAATAGAAATCTACTTTTTCTTCTTTTATAGCAACATCTTTCTCTTTGTCAAGCTCTGTTACAAATACAAGTAATGCGCGTTTGACTTGCCCATCTGGAAGAGAATCAGCATTTCTTCTTATTTCTAAAATGTCTGTTTCTAAACGAGTAATTGCTTGATCCCATTCTTCTCTTTCTTCTGAAGCTACTCTGCTTGTATGAAGATCTTCTATATCCCTTTCTGATACATAACGCAATGATTGAGTAATCACTTGTTGTACT
>CAYHUV010000077.1:0-4669 GCA_964359695.1 Candidatus Woesearchaeota archaeon | reverse complement strand
ATAGCTCTGAAGAGATAATTCACCACGCCGGAGTGCAATCGGCACAGGAAACGAAGGGGTCTCTTGCGGCACCGCTCCGACACCTCGACACTCTTGCGACAGCCTTTCGACACCCCGGCACAGATCCCGGCAGCCATTTCGACACCCATGATATAGAGAAAATCAAACAAAGCCTCAATAAAGTCTTCCTTTCCTTGACTAATAGGGAATTTAAGGTTTTTATGGCTATTTACAGTCTACAAGAACAGCATAATTCTCCTACAACCTATGCTGAATTAGCACAAAATTTGGATCTTTCAGCGAGCTCAATTAGGGATTATATCTCAGAATTAGTACGAAAAGGGGCTCCTATAAAGAAGGAAAAGTCAAGGAATGGGGTAGCCTATCTCTCAGTTTTACCTGAATTTAAGTCTTTAAACCTTATCTCTAAGTTAATTGCCTTTAGAAATATGTCTATCGAACAGAAATCCTTGTTTGATACCTTCTTTTGAACTCTCACTTTTAGTATTTAGAGCTTATTTTTGGCTTATTTTTTTCTTTCGACAGACCCATTTTTAATTTTTAGAATCTTGCGACACTCTTTCGACAACCCTTCTATCCAATTTTATAATATTTTCAATTTTTGAGTAATTATTATTAATCAATTTCTTTTTCAGTCGACAAAAAGGTGTCTATAACCTGTCTATAACCTGTCTAAGACATGTCTATAACATGTCTATAACATGTCTATAGACGTCTAAGACATGTCTACGACACCTAAAAATTAAAAGAAAACTTAATAAATAAGCTAAGGTTATAAAATAAATATGTTGGGGTGGTTTTTTAAAAAAAGTAAAGAAAGTTCTTCAGAAGTTCATCCTTCAATTAAAAATTCTTTTCATAATATCAAACAAGATATGGCAGAGATAACAAAATGGATACATCATTTTCATGGCATTACAGGAACACATCAATCTGATATACAAAAAATTCTAGAACGCTTAGAACAGATTGAAGAAAAGTCGGGTGTTTCAGAACAAAATATTGAATTAAAAGAAGAAAATCTATTAAAAAGTGAGAGTTCAGAATTAGATCTTCTGGATAATGATTTAAAAAATTGGGATCAATTAACAAATAGCCAACAAGTAATAGCGTGGAGGTTATTTGCTTTAAATAATGAAGAACCTAAAGCCTGGTTATCTCTAAAAAGAGTTGCAAGAGAATGTTATTCGAATAAAGAGTATAGCGATATAAGAAGTACATTAACACAATATCTTAATGTTTTAGAAGATTTTGGGTATATAGAAAGAAAAAGGAGTGCAATGCAAAGTGTGGTAAGAATTAAAAAAACAAAACTTCCTCCACTACGCATACCCTCTGAGATAGATTTTGAAACAAAAACTACAAAAAATCAAAGAAAAACTAAATTATAGACACATTAAAACGTCTAAGCAAATATAAAATGTTTGAGAAGGTGTATAATTGAAAAAAAGAACTTATAATACTCTATTTATGTTATCCTCTCTAGATGGGAAGATTTCAACAGGCTTCACAGACGAAAGAGATTTTGATAAAGACATACCTAAAATTCTTGGGCTCAAAGAAGGCCTCTCGCAATATTATAATTTAGAGCAAAATACAGATCTTCATTCCTTTAATTCTGGGAGAGTCATGGCAAAAGTAGGTTGGAATAAACCAAAGAAAGATATTCAAAAAATCCCCGTAAGTTTTATCATTGTAGATAATAAACATCTTACTCCTCTAGGAATAAAGAATCTTCTTAAAAGAACAGAAAAGCTTTTTCTTGTAACGACAAATAAAAATCATCCGGCATATGCTATAAAATATAAAAACCTAGAAATTCTCTTCTATAAAAAGAATGTTGATTTCCATGATCTTTTTCAAACGTTAAAATCCAAATACCACATAGAAAATATTACCATACAGCCTGGAGCAACACTCAATAGCATCCTTATATGCGAAGGTCTTATTGATAGAGTCTCTTTAGTTATTTGTCCTGCTTTAGTTGGTGGAGAGAAAACTCCTAATCTTATAGGTGGAGAATCTCTTCAATCAGAAAACGATTTGCAAAAGATTGCTATCCTAAAGTTAGTGCAAGTGAATACTCTCAAAAATTCCTATCTTCATCTTGTGTATGATGTTATGAACCGCTCTTAAAATTCAATTGTTTTCTTGGAATCCCAAGTGCAAGGCCATAGCCTATTGCTTCTTTCCAATTCTTTTCATTAGAACGTTCCAGACTAAATATCTTATTTGGAAAAACAACCAGCAATTCATTTTGTCTCCAAAAGTGTACAAACCACAATGTAGGCTTAATCCATTTGGAAAGTTTTTCAATCTCTTTCTGAGAAGCTTCTACAGTGTATATGTGCCAACGATCCTCCGGTTTAAGGTCTTTTGTAATTTCTACATGTAAGATCTTAAATGTATTCAGAATTCGAGAATCTTCAAGACTTTCTTCAACAATAAGGCCCGTATAAAGAGATGCTTTCATAAAAATAATATTTTTTCAATCTTATTAAGCTTTTTTATCAACAATTTCTTAAATTATACACACATCAAAACTTTTAAGCAAAACGTAAAAGTTTCAGCACAAAAAAGAAGCTCAAAATAGTCTTCTTTCTCCTCCATTTATCCTCGATCCATTAAATTATATATATGTATATTATTGGGGTTCAACTTTAAAGCCTTGACGATGAGTTTTAATACCTTTTTCATGCCAATGTTTTCGAACATGTCTAAAACCAATAACTTTCATTTCTTCATAAGAGAAAAAGTTTCCTTTTATCATGTTACATCTATTACAAGAGAGAACCAGATTTGAAAGTTCATATCCTTCTAAGTTATCTTTTCTATCTAAACTAAGATTAGCCTTATTTGTAAGAAATCCATCCTTTGTCTTAGAGAAATCATCCTGAGCAATCCCGCAATAATGACAAATAAGTGTTTGTTCCGCGTACCAGGTTAGGAATTCTTCTTTTGTGATTGTAAAATTAATTTTTTCCTCTTTCGCGTTTGCTTTTTTTCTAGAATAAATTAAGTTTGGAGACCTTTGGGTCATTTTATAATAAGCCTTAACTCTTTTGATATTCTTTTTATTACTTTTAATTACTGATTCTATATGACAAGGTTTACAATAATCCTGTAGTTTTTTCTTACCATAGTAATCAGTTACAGGTTTCATAGTCTTACAATATATACATTTTTTAAAACCATCTATTACCGTTGAATAAGTACATTTTTTGCATATCCCATCTTCAAAATATCTAATATGCTTATTTTTATTACATCTTGGACAGTTCCTAAACATAGATCTTTTTATAACGCACCCAAAACAAACAAACTCCTTTTCAGAGTAATCTATTCTAGGTATTCGTTGGTTTTTATTACAAATAACGCATACTACAAGAATGATCTTTGGTCCAAATAGTACATCCCAGCAATTCTTACAAATCGGATCAGTTTCTATACTATAATATTCAACTCTTCTCTTAACTAAATCACACTTAGTACATATCTTGGTTCGCATGACAACTCCTCCTAAAACAATTAAAACTTTTAATCAAAAATGAAAAATTCTAGAAACATTTCTAATAAGACATTTCGACTTTATAAACTCTCCGCGCACCTCTGCCGCGTGTCCAGCTGTCCAACCAGAAAAACCTTTTATACACAGTTCACTAAACTATAGACATGAGAGAACCTGCGTTACGTGAATTGGAAGAGTATCTCCATGCCTTTGAAAAAAAGAATGGCAAGAAGCTGGGAGAAAAGACAATCTATGGAATTGTGACTCTTGCAAAATTTGTAGAAGATACACCAAAAGGGGGCAGTCTTTCTTTTCTCAAAAAACTGCATGCATCTTACTTAAAAGAAAGGGCTTACCCTTTAGCAAACTACACCTTATGGATTTACTTAAAGTCTCGAGGCTATGAAGAAAAACAAATCAAAGAAGTAATTGCTTTCAAAAGAAATACACATTCTGCAATGACAGATGATGAGATGCTTGCCAAATCTGTTTTAAGTAAAAAAGAACTCTTGTATCTTGTAGAGAACATAAAAAATCCTAGAGACGCCCTTATAGTACGCTTTCTGTATGACACAGGAGCAAGAGTCTCTGAAATGACTTCTCTCAAATTAAAAGATATTGATCTGCACACAAAAGAAGTACAAGTGTTAGGGAAGGGAAAGAAGCCAAGAACAGTTTTTATTCAAGAGACTACAGCAAAACTTTTAGAAGAACTTTTGAAAGAAAAAAATATTCAAGCACCAAATGATTCTATCTTTCACTTAAAGTCTATGTCTGTATGGTACAACCTTAAAAAATATGGGAAGGAACTATTACAAAGAGATCTCCATCCCCACATGCTTCGCCATTCCCGTTTACAGCATATGGCTGATGAAGGTGTCGATTCTTTCGCAATTAAATCCTATGCAGGCCATAGTGATATAGGAACAACACAAATTTATATTAAAAATTCCAAATTTCAAAGAAAATTAGCTTTTGATAAAGCAGGGAATATCTGGTTGAAAGATCAGTGAGTATGCTTATTTGAAAACCAAAGGAAAATCAATAGTATTATAAATGAAAGATAAAAAATAAATGATATGGTCCTCGAAAACATTGTTGGTAATTTGCGTGATGCGTACGCTTTGGTAGATCCTGAGA